>NZ_JBXAYC010000002.1:0-305692 GCF_056782095.1 Dellaglioa sp. CoH-56-MRSF-13
AATACTGGGATAAAGCCATTTAGAAACATATTAAATTTTATATTATTTCATCCGTCAACTTGACAGGGCCTAGTACAGGTCATGGTGGCCTCTTTTTTTGTTTTCAGAATAAAAAACTGGTGTTGATGAATTTTATTTCACCAACACCAGAAAGTGTACACCCTTAAAATAGCTATGTTCTATAATGTTTTTTAAATTTGTTTCAACAAACTAATATTGTCCTTTTTTGAATAAGATAGGACAATTGATGACTTAATCCAGTAGTTGTATGAATAATGTATTGTGTTAAAAATTAGCGTTTAATTTATCTATTACTTTTTAGGACGATGTACAGGGTATACAGTGAAATTAATAGGGCAACGATACTTACTGTTGTAGATAGAATATTCATTTGTTTTACCTCCATTTTTTAGATATACTATAAAGACAGGATAATTATGTAGAATAACTTTATCTATTAACAAATGTCACTAATGCTAACTGTATAACAGCAGTTAGCATTTTTTATTAATACTCCATGCGATATATATAATAGCATCAGAGTAGAATGAAGACAGATCTATTTTAAGTTTTAAGCTAAAAATAGTTTATTATGATCTATTTTATAACCTAAAATTAAATGTAAATTTTTATCAATAGTTTGGATAAACAGCTTATTATGACGTGATTTCAACTCAGATACGTGAAGTAAATCTTGAAGTAACAAGGGTTTATCAGAGGGAGTAACAATTAAAATAAAATATTCTGATGTACTAATTACCTTAGAAATAGGGTAAAATAGATTATTAGTAGTGTAATATAAATTAAAATTTTTATTTAAATCAATAGTGGCTAATTCTAAATCGATCATTCGCATAATATTTAACCATCCTTTAGTAGAAGATATAATTATTATGCATTTTTTTTAATGAAAATGAAAGGAATGAGGAAAAAAAATGCCAAGAGGATTAATTATTGAAGATGATACAATTATTTCTGATAATATTGTTGAAGCAACAGCAAAAATTATGACGTTAGAGCAAGCGTTCGATGGCGAGGAAGGCTTTTTTAAAGCTTCACAAAATATATATGATATTATTATTTTAGATTTAATGCTTCCTACAATATCGGGATTTGATGTATTAAAAAAAATTCGAGAAAAGAAAATTGACACGGCAGTGCTAATCTTATCAGCAAAAGATAGTGTTGACGATAAAATTACCGGATTTAATTTAGGGGCGGATGATTATTTAGCTAAGCCATTCAATTTAAACGAATTACAAATGAGAATAAAGGCTCTTCTGAAAAGAACAATGAAATTTGAAATAGATAGTGAATTAAAATATCAAGATATGATTTTATCTGATAACAGAACAATTATTTCTGGCAGCCAATCTATCAATTTACAGGGTAAAGAGTATGAATTTTTAACATACTTACTGGAAAATAAGAATACTATTTTAACGAAAGAACAAATATTTGACCGTGTTTGGGGATTTACGTCCGATACTAGCATTACGGTTGTAGAAGTTTATATGAGTAATCTGAGAAAAAAATTAAAAAAGATTGGTCATGAAAAAATGATTCGAACAATTAGAAACGTTGGTTATCTGGTTGAACCTGATGAAAAATAAGGCAAATAGAGATACGCGTATAAAATTATTTTTTATGTATCTTTTAAGCTTCAGTATTATTTTTGTAACACTTGGTTTAATTGTATATAGTTCATTTAATGACACCTTAACAGTTAATGTAGATATATCAATGAAAAAACAAATTAGACGAATAAAAGATTCTAATTATGTCTCCATAAATAGAATCGATGATAGTCCACTTTTGAAGCAAGCACCTGACTTTAAAGTCTATCAAATCTTATGGTCACAAAATGGAGAAATAATTAATAAAGATGCAATGGGTACCAGATACCCCGTTTTTAATAAGATACCATTTAAAAAATCTGATTTAAACAAATTTAAAACAATTAAACAAAAAAACGGACCTACGTTTAGGTCATACTTAATGGAAATTCCAGACTCAGCTGTTAAAAAATGGCATAAAGCACGATATATTCAAATTATTGAAAATATTGAGATTAATCAAAACTCATTGATTAGTTTTAGGAATATTTTACTTGTATCTCTGCTTATTTTTGGAATGTTGTCGATTGCCTTAAGTGTTATTTTATCATCTATTAGTATTAAACCAACGATTAGTGCATGGAATAAGCAAAGAGAATTTATCGATAATGCAGCCCATGAGCTTAGAACACCATTGACGATAGTACAAAATAAATTAGAGTATTTGTTAACAAAACCTAATGCAAATATTATCGATGAAAGCGAGTCAATTGCAACTTCATTAAGTGAGATTAGACGATTAAATAATCTAACAAAAGATCTATTATTGTTAGCTAATTCAGATTCTAATGCTAATGTGTTTAACTTTAAGAAAGTCCTTGCTAAGGAATACTTTGAGAATATTATTCATCCTTATGCAGATATTGCGCTTAGTCAAAATAAACAATTTTATTTTCAAATAAATATTGCAAGTAAGTACATTCAATTAGACGAAGACCGTATACATCAATTAATTGTCATTTTACTTGATAATGCATTGAAATACACAGTAGCGGGTAATGAAATTTCGTTTATCGTTATTGAGTCGGCTAAGCAACTAGTGATACAAGTCATTAATGATGGAGAAAATATTAGTGATACACATAAAAAAATAATCTTCCAACGCTTTTATAGAGAAGAAAAATCAAGAAATCGTAAAACAGGTGGTAATGGGTTAGGCTTGTCAATTGCGAAATGGATCGTTGAAGAGCATAAAGGTAAAATTGAAGTTAGAAATAAGATACCGAAGGGTGTCGTTTTTGAAGTTACATTACCAATGAAATCAAATGAATAAGTAAGGATAGGTTAATAATATGGAATTAGAATTTTTAGGTACAGGAGCAGGAGCACCTGCAAAAAATAGAAATGTAACCAGTATTGCACTAAAACTACTAGATGAACGTAATAGTGTTTGGTTGTTTGATGTAGGTGAAGCAACACAACATCAAATTTTACAAACGACAATAAAACCTCGGAAAATCGAAAAAATATTCATTACACATTTACACGGAGATCATATTTTTGGGTTGCCAGGTCTTTTGAGTAGCCGATCATTTCAAGGAGGTAATGGACCTTTAACTATTTTTGGTCCTAAAGGAATTCAAAATTTTGTGAAGACCAGTTTACAAGTTTCTGAAACGAAGTTGTCATATACAATTAAATTTGTAGAACTTGATAAACCTGGATTAATATTTGAAGATAGCACTTTTAAAGTATATTTTGATTACTTAGATCATCGTATTATAAGCGTGGGTTATCGAATTGTGGAACATGATTATGCAGGCGAATTACAAATAGATAAACTTAAAGAATTAAATATTCCGTCTGGTCCAATTTATGGAGAATTAAAAGCCGGTAAAATAGTTCAATTAGAAGACGGCACAAAATTAAATGGAAATGATTTTTTGGGAGAAACTAAAAAAGGGCGTATTGTCACAATTTTGGGCGATACAAGAAAAACAAAAAATAGTTATACATTAGCTGAAAATGCAAATGTTCTGGTTCATGAGAGTACATTTGAAAAAGCTGAATCAAAAATGGCAAGGAATTATTATCATACAACTAGTGCTCAGGCTGCAGAAATCGCTAAAAAATCAAACGTGAAAATGTTATTATTGACACATATTTCCGCAAGATATGTTGGTAAAATGGCCATTACTTTACAGAGTGAGGCAAGAAGTATCTTTAAAAATACAACGGTTGTTAGAGATTTTGATGTAATTAATGTGCCGTTTTCTCAAAAGGAAAAAGTAAATGATTAGTCAATATAAAGAGTTAAAAGATTTACGTAATAGAATCGTTCTAATTAGTGGTGGTTCAAGTGGTTTAGGTAAGGAACTGGCATATGAGGTTGCTAGAAAAGGTGCAATTGTTGTTATTTGCGCTAGACAAATGGATAAACTTACAGAGGTTAAAGATGCTTGTCAGCGTCTATCTGGTCGATTGGCTTATGCGATTGAATGTGATGTTTCTGATCCAATTCAAATTGAAAAAATGGTTAAAAAAATTGAATCTTCAATTGGACCGATTGAAGTACTTATAAATAATGCAGGGTTTGGTTTGATGGAGAATGTGTTATCTTTTGATATGGATGTTGCTGAAAAAATGTTTAGAGTAAACGTCTTGGGGCTAATGTACATGACTCAAAATGTTGCGCTAAATATGGCAGATAGAAAATATGGCGTTATTATTAATATTGCATCTATTGCTGGGAAAATTGCAACACCGAAATCAGCAATTTATTCAGCAACGAAATATGGTGTCCTTGGTTATTCTAATGCGTTGAGATTAGAATTAAAACCACTAGGGATTAAAGTTATGACAGTTAATCCTGGACCAATTGATACTAATTTCTTCAAAATAGCTGATAAAGAGGGCAACTATTTAAAAAATATTGGATCAATGATGCTAAATCCTGCGCATGTTGCAAAGATTATATCAAGAAACATAAGTACAAATAAACGCGAAATTAATTTACCATATTATATGGAAATGGCATATTTGGGATATACAATTTTCCCTAAAATGGGAGATTTACTTGCGGGTACAGTATTTAACAAAAAATAGTGGGGGAAAATATGAAAAAACAATGGCGAACAATCATAGCGTTATTACTTATTATCGTAATAGCAATTTTTTCAATTTTAAATGTAAAGGAAGTTTCAATTAATTTTTGGTTTGCAGAAATTAAAATGCCAATGATTCTTATTTTATTATTTTCAATTTTAGCAGGAGCACTACTGATAGGTCTGTTAACAACAAGTGCAACTTTAAAATTAAAAAAAGAAAATAAAGAATTAAATCAACAATTGGATGACTATAAAAATAATTTTGATGAATCATTGAAAAATTCAATTGATAAAATAAAAACTCAGAATAGAAAAGAAGTTCAATTACTACAAAATGAAATTAAAACGTTAAAATCAGAAAATATAAATCGTTAGTAAAGTAGAGGTTTAACATGATTGAATCAAAGTATAGTTGGAAGTTTTTAGATTTAAGTAATGACAAAATACCTAATGAAATATTTGAAAATATTCAATTAGATCATTCATTGATATCTTTACTATGGAGCCGCGGACTTACATCTGAAAAAGCTATTACTGATTTTTTAAATGTAGGAGCAGAAAACATTCACGATCCAATGCTTATGCATGATATGAGTAAAGGAATTGAACGAATTCAACAAGCAATAGTTAAAAATCAAAAAATAACGGTTTATGGTGATTATGATGCTGATGGGTTAACGAGTACCTCAATCATGTTTGAGACACTTAGTGATATGGGCGCAGATGTGGAAACTTATATACCTAACCGATTTATAGATGGTTACGGACCTAATGTAGATGCTTATAAAAGAATAATAGACAATGGTACTAATTTGATTATTACTGTTGATAATGGTGTATCAGGGAATGAAGCAATAGAATTTGCTCAATCTCAAGGTATAGATGTTATCGTAACCGATCATCATGAATTACCAGATGTTTTACCAAAGGCTTATGCAATAATTCATCCTCGACATCCTGAAGGAAAATATCCGTTTGGAGAACTTTCAGGTGCTGGTGTGGCATTTAAAGTTGCGAGTGCATTAACAGGTGATATTTCAGAAGAATTACTAGATTTAGTGGTAATCGGTACAGTAGCAGATTTGGTATCACTGACAGATGAAAATCGTTCACTTGTAAGTTTCGGTCTGAAGGTTTTACAACAAACGTTCCGGCCAGGATTGATTGCATTAATGGAAGTTGCGAATGTAAAACAGGAAACAGTAGATGAAAAAGATATTGGTTTTGGTATTGCGCCGCGTTTAAATGCAATTGGGCGATTAGGTGATGCAAATATTGGTGTTGAACTGTTAACTAGTCTAGACGATGAACGAGCACAGGAAATAGCAAACTTTGTTCAATCTGAAAATGTACGCCGTCAAAAAATTGTAGCAGATATATTAGAACTAGCATTGAAACAGGCTACAGCAGAGTATAATCAGTACAAGAAAACACTGGTAATAACAGGTGAAAATTGGCACGAAGGTGTATTAGGTATCGTTGCTAGTCGTGTTGTTGAAGTAACTGGTAAACCGACAATTATTTTAAACCAAGATACAGAGAAGGGCTATTTAAAAGGATCCGGTCGAAGTATTGATACATTTCATTTGTATAACGCAATTAATGAACATAGAGAATTAACATCTCATTTTGGTGGACATCATATGGCCGTGGGATTAACATTTCCCATTCAAAACTTAGAAAGATTTAGATTAGACTTGGAAAATGAAGCAGTATCTCAAGGAATTCAATTGAACGTTAAGCCAGCCAAAGTGGTTGTAGCAAAGCTAAATGTAGATCAATTGACTTTGGATTTTTATAAGGATATTGAAAAATTAAAACCATTTGGTACAGACAATGAAAAACCGATTTTTGAAATTAAATATAAATCAATACAAAATGTTAAGGCTATTGGTAAAACAGGAACTCACTTAAAATTTGAAGTTGTTGGTGAGAAAGAAAAAATTAGTGGAATTTCATTTTCAAATGCAAAGTATGTTGATGATTTCAAGAATACTTTAGATGAGATCAAATTAATCGGTGAAATTGAAAAAAATGTATGGATGAATAAAACAAATTTACAGTTAATGGTACAGGACATTAAATTTGAAGGGCTTGTAATTATTGATGAAAGAACTGACCACGTGAATAAAAGTTTATTTCAAAATGAAGGCTTGTTTATATTCTGGAATAAAAAAAATTATGACCAAGTAAAACAATTTTCATCAGACAAACAGATATTTAAGCAGGCTGATCAACTAAAAAGTGTATCAGATTTTGATAATCAAAGAACAATTATATTTGTAGATTGCCCAAGCTCGTTGGAACAAATGTCTACAATATTACGTTTATCGGATAGTCAGAAAATAATTGCAGTATTTTTAAAGACTAACAGTGCCTATTTAGATGGTATGCCATCCAGAGAACAGTATGCAAAGTTATATAAATTTGTGATGAGTCATAAAGATGTTGATATTAATAATCAACTAATCGTCTTATCTGATTTTTTAAAAATAAAGAAAAATTTATTAATATTCATGATTAAGGTGTTTTTAGAGTTGGAATTTGTTAAAATAAAAGATGGATTAATGACTGGAAAAAGTACAACAAATAAAATGGACATTAAAAATACTTCTGAATATAAGCTAAGAAATAATCGAATATTAGCTGAAGATAAGTTAGTCTACTCTAAAGAGAATGATCTTAAAAAGTGGATACTTGAACAATTGAATACAGAAGATTAAAGGAGCGTTTATTAATGGTATTAGATTTAACAAAGTATATTGCTGCAATTCCTGATTACCCAGAAAAAGGTGTTGTTTTTCGAGATATATCACCCTTAATGGCAGACGGAGCAGCATACCGCGAAGCAACAAATAAAATTGTAGAATATGCCAAGAGTAAAAATGTTGAGATGATTGTTGGCCCTGAAGCTAGAGGGTTTATTGTTGGATGTCCAGTGGCCTATGATCTAGGTGTAGGATTTGCACCAGCTAGAAAAAAAGGTAAGTTACCTCGAGAAACCGTTGAGGCCAAGTATGCATTGGAGTACGGAGAATCTGCACTATATATGCATAAGGATGCGGTACAACCTGGACAGAGGGTTTTAGTAACAGATGATTTATTAGCAACTGGTGGTACGATTGCAGCGACGATAGAATTAGTTGAACAATTAGGTGGTATTGTTGTAGGGACTGCCTTTTTTATTGAATTAGATGATTTAAAGGGCCGTCAAAAAATAAAAGACTATGATATATTCAGTTTAATGAACTATTAAATTCATGATTACAGCTTTATGATAGCTATTGTTGTATAATTTTATAAAATGAGGCTCTAGTATTGGATTTTCGTCCAATACTAGAGCTTTTTATTTTTAAATTAAGCTACGAGCTTTTGAATATTATCTTCCTTTTACCAAGAACAGACGGTTGTTTGCGAAATATTAATTATATATACATCAGTTTGGGTCCAAGATACAGGTATAATACTGATTTTTTATAATTCAGAAAGTCACTTAAAGCTTTTTTAATGTTAGGTATATAAAAATGTGCGAAATATGTGCAAAGTCATATGATGTTTTAATGCTTTATAGTCTCTTTTTATACAAAATAAAAAACACAAATGCCTTTAAACTGGCGTTTGTGTTTTTTTATTTTGGTTTAATATGATATAAAAAGGAGAGTACAGGATTTGAACCTGCGCGCGCCATTACAGCGTTCGCCGGATTTCGAGTCCGGTGCATTACCACTCTGCCAACTCTCCAAAATAACTTTGTTTAGTATATCAACTTTTTAATATAATTGCAAAACTCATTTAATTATTATCAATGCTTATTAAGTTAGCAAGAAATATCCACGTGTAGCTTGCGCCAAATAATAAGCTTAGCAGATGAATATATAAAATTATTGTTGGATATGACTGAACATTTTGAATAGAATTTATGGGGTCTCCAAAAAAATCACTCAAGCCATAATATGAAATAGCTACTAAGTGATCAACAACATGGACACTGGGTAACTTAGAGACAAATTCGGTAACTTTTGATTCACCTCCTAAAACGCCTATTAAAGAAGTTCCAACAAGCAAACCTTCATAGAAAATATTTAATGCAAATTCAGCAATAACCTGTACAGTATGTGCAAAATTATTTTGAACAATGTATGAAAGTAATTTTAATAAATAGAATGAACTAAAGGTAATGATAATAATACCTAATATAAATGTAAAAATAACTGTTGTTTCCATTAGTGGTGTAATCAAATTCATATAATTAATTAGATAAAAAATGAATGTAGTAATAAGTAATAATAAATACGATTCAATTTGCCAGAGTTTTGTTTTTTTAGGGAATAATTTTAGGTATGAAAAAAAACTATAACAAAACAGTAATGAAGCAATGCTAAATGTTAGTAGTCTTAAAATTAAGAACCTGGGGAAAAACATTAGACCAAAAATTGTACCTATTAAAAAACTTACTGCATAAAAATAAAATTTTTGTTCTTTTTCTTGAATAACTAAAAACGACAAAAAAGGGTGTTTAAATCTATTTTGTCTTGGTATTTTTGTAGGGGTGAATATATATTTAAAAAAATTAGTCAAACCTTTATCCCAAATAGTTAACCCAATCATAGACACCCAAATAATTAAAACAATTAAATAAAATGTTTGTGCAATCATATTAATCCCCTTTTTCGTATAAATATATGGTTAAATTTTATACGTCTAACTGGACAATTACAAGAGAATACATAAAGTGATTCTATAATTAGTATTCAAGGGGAATTAAGTGCAATTAAGTGCAATTAAGTGCAATACGACCAATGAGTCTTGTAATCGTTGCCAAATTTTATCTGTTCGCCGAGTGTGATAGTTTATTGATAAAGATATTTCTAGGGTAGTAATAAAAGTATTTAGGTTTAGTATTTGAAACTGAATAATGATACCTTTTTAAACCAGTGATACCAAATCTTGCCATCAAATGAGACATCAAGTACAATAAAAACAATATAATAAATGGAAGCTGGAAGATTAATGAAAATTGGAATTGATCGAATTAATTTTTTTACATCGAATCAGTACGTTGATATGTCAGAATTAGCTAATGTCAGAAATGTAGATCCTAATAAATATTTAATTGGAATTGGCCAATCAAAAATGGCTGTTATACCGCCGACACAGGACGTGGTGACGATGGGTGCAAATGCTGCAGATCTATTAATAGATAACGAAAATAGAGACAAAATTGACTTTGTTATTTTTGCAACAGAATCCGGTATTGATAATTCAAAGTCGGCAGGAGCCTACGTTTCAGGTCTTTTAGGCTTAAAACACGTGAGATCAATCGAAATTAAGCAAGCTTGCTATGGAGCAACGGCCGCTATTCAATTGGCAAAAGGACATGTGTCGCTTAATCCAAATAGTCAGGTTTTAGTCATTGGTGCTGATATTGCTAGATATGGTCTAAATACTGCGGGTGAACCTACACAAGGTGGCGGCGCTGTCGCAATGATTATTACGAAAAACCCAAAAATACTTTTATTAGATGCAGATAGTGGATTTGTAACGGAAAATGTTATGGATTTTTGGCGCCCATTAAATCACAGCGAAGCACTTGTAGACGGTAAAACTTCTCAGAACGTATATTTAGATTTTTTTAATCAAACATGGAATGAGTATAAAAATAAAACAGGATTAACTGTTGCTGATTTTAAGGCTATTTTATATCATTTGCCATATACAAAACTTGGTGTTAAAGGTTTAAGAGAAGTCCTTAATGAAGCGACAGATAGCAAAAAAATTGAATTAGAACGAGAATTTGAGGCAGCTAAAAAGTATAATAATCAGGTTGGAAATTTATATACTGGCTCACTATATTTAAGCTTTATATCTTTACTTGAAAATAGTAATGATTTAGAGGCCGGTGATAGAATAGGGATGTATAGCTATGGTTCAGGGGCAGTTGGAGAATTCTTTTCTGGTACATTAACAGATAATTTCAAGAGTCAATTACCGAAAATTAATTTAGAAGAACGTGTTCAAGTTTCTATTGAATTATACGAGAATATGTATCAAAATCATTTAAAAAATGATGGAGCAGATATTTATTTAGATTACAGTAATGATAAATCTAAATATATTTTAATAGGCAGCAAAAATATGCAAAGGCAATATTCTATTCAATAGAAAAAGCTACTAGATTAGTCTGACTAATTTAGTAGCTTTTTCTGCTTTGTTCATTAAAAATGACGATAGAGTCCAATGACTTTGCCTAAAATAGAGACAGAATCTAAAATAATTGGTTCCATTGAATCATTTTCGGGTTGGAGACGAAAATGATTTTCTTCTTTGAAAAATCTTTTACAGGTTGCCTCATCAAATTCATTCATTGCAATAACAATTTCACCATTTTCAGCAGTTGACTGTTTTCTGACAATAACTTGATCTTCATTTAATATCCCAATATTAATCATGCTTTCTCCGCGAATTGTTAACATGAATAAATCATCTGAGGAATTAAAGTCAGGTGGGAGGGGGAAATAATCAGTTACCTGTTCAACAGCCAAAATGGGTACACCAGCAGTAACGGTCCCGACCATTGGAATTAAATTTTCATGACTATTAACGCCAATCGCATCTAATCCAAGTGGTGTAAGTTCAATTGCCCTAGGTTTGGTGGGATCTTTAGTTAGTAATCCTTTTTTTTCAAGTCGAGCAATGTGTCCATGAACAGTGGAAGTAGATGATAGAGAAACAGCTTCGCCAATTTCTCTAACAGTTGGTGGATAACCCTTCGTGTCCACTCGTTCATGAATAAAGCGCAAGACTGCAAGTTGTTTGCTGTCAGATGCTTTTGTCATTTAGTACACCTCATCATCATTATTTATTATTTTAATAGTAGCATATGAAAGTAGTTGTTGCAAACAAACGTTCGGTTAATTTGAATAATTGTTTTTTATCATATTATCAGGTATGCTTATGAGTGAAATTTTAAGGAGTGATAATAAATGATCCCAGAAGATTTAGCACCAAGAATAAATGAATTAGCTGCAAAAAGTAAAACTGATGAAGGTTTAACAAAGGCTGAAGAAGCTGAAAGAAAAGAACTTCGTGAAACGTATCTTGCATTATTTAGAGAAAGTTTTAGAAGTCGAGTTGAAATGATGCAGGTTTATGATAAAACAGGTAAAGAAGTAACACCTGACAAAGTAAAAAAAGTTCAACGTGATAAAGGTTTACGAGATAACTAAGAAAATAGTTCCCAATTTGAATAGATTTACCTTTTCTTTTATGTGAAAATTGTGTAGAATTAGTGATTGAAGTGAATTGAAAGGGGTCTTGAATTATGTCAATGGGAATGACGATTTTAATCGCCGTTATTGCGTTAGCAGTTGGACTTGTCGGAGGATTTTTCGGTGCTCGTAAGTATATGGAAACATATTTACAAAAGAACCCACCAATCAATGAAGATATGTTAAGAATGATGATGGTCCAAATGGGCCAAAAACCTTCTGAAAAGAAATTACATCAGATGATGTCATCTATGAATGCACAAGCAAAAAATAGTTCGCAAAAAAAATAATTTAATATTTTATGAACAGGCAAGGATTTCCTTTGCTTGTTTTTTTTTATAAAAAGGAGGAGTTAGAATGACTATATTTAGAAAACTTGGATGGTTTTTTAAACAAGAAAAAAAATCGTATGGAATCGCAGTATTCTTTCTGATTTTAGTGGCAATCTTCCAAATTATTCCACCTAAAATTATTGGAAATATCGTTGATAGTATGAGTGAAAATGAACTAACAGTGAGTAAGTTAGCAATTTGGATTAGTATCTTAGTTTTTGTTGCATTAGGGCAATATCTGTTTAGATATATCTGGAGAACCAATATTTGGGGTAGCGCTGCTCGCCTTGAAAAAATTTTACGTACTCGATTATTTAAACATTTTATGCAAATGGATCAATCTTTTTTTCAGCAAAATAGAACAGGCGATTTGATGGCACATGCAACGAATGATTTAACAGCTATTCAGCAGGTTGCTGGTGCAGGTATACTAACTTTTGCTGATTCAATTATCACGGGTGGGACAACTATAATTGCAATGATATTTTTAATAGATTGGCGTTTAACAATCTTAGCAATTATTCCGTTACCTTTATTGGCGGTTATGGCTAGATATTTAGGAACTAAAATACACACTGCTTTCTCTACATCTCAAGCAGCGTTTTCAACGTTGAATAATAAAACGCAAGAGAGTGTCAGCGGAATTAAAGTGATTAAGACTCTTGGACAAGAACAAGAAGATATTGAAGATTTTGAAGGAAAAGTTGAAGAAACTATCAAGATTAATAGAAAAGTTAATTTATTGGATGCATTGTTTGATCCAATAACAAGTTTAATTATTGGATTGTCATATGTTTGCACTATCATTTTAGGTGGATACTATGTGGCTAACAACGTTATTTCAATTGGACAACTGATTTCATTTATAAGTTATATTGCGTTACTTGTTTGGCCGATGTTTGCTATTGGTCGATTATTTAATGTTATTGAACGTGGAAATGCTAGTTATGATCGTGTTCAAATATTATTAAATCAAAAAAGTGGCATTGTAGATAATGAAAAGGGGTTAGATAAATTACCGGTGGGATCTTTTAAATTTGATGTCCAGCATTTTAATTATCCAGATGATGATCGGGAAAGCTTGCATAATGTTAAATTTGAAATTGGTTCTGGTCAAACTCTTGGCATTGTTGGAAAAACGGGTGCTGGCAAATCAACGATTATGAAATTGATACTTCGTGAATTTGATGCATACAACGGAATGATTTCAGTTAATAATTCAAATATTAAAGAGTATGCCTTAGATACGTATCTGAAGTCAATTGGTTACGTTCCTCAGGAAAGCTTTTTATTTTCAACAACTATTTTAAATAATATACGTTTTGCTAATATGAATTTAACAAAAGAAAAGGTTGAAATGGCTGCATTTAATGCTGATTTGGATAGTGATATCACTGAATTACCACTAAAATATGAAACAGAGGTTGGAGAACAAGGAATATCCCTCTCTGGTGGCCAAAAGCAACGTTTAGCTATCGCTCGTGCCCTTGTAATTAATCCAGAGCTATTAATTTTGGATGATGCTCTTTCGGCAGTTGATGCCAGAACGGAATCTATTATTTTAACTAGATTAAAAGAGAAACGTCAAAATAAAACAACTATTATTTCTGCAAGCCGTATGAGTAGTGTAAAAGATGCAGATGAAATTATCGTAATTGATGGTGGAACAATTATTGAGCGAGGACAGCATGATACGTTAATGACATCAAAAGGTTGGTACTATCAAATGACAACTAAACAACAACTTGAAAGCAAGTTAGAGGGAGATGAAATTAATGAGTGAAAAGCCTAAATCTAGCTGGCAAAAAGAACTGAGCGGTAAAGAACAAAGAACAGTTATTAAAAGATTGTTGCCCTATACAAAAGATTTTAAAGCCGATTTTTTAATCGCAATTTTATTTGCGGCCATATTAAGTGGAATTAATATATTACTACCTCTTCTTTTACAGTATTATATGGATAACTATCTTCAATCGAAATCAACACCACTAAATATTATGTTTTTATTTGCGGGTCTTTACTTTATCGGTGTAATTTTAAAAGCAATTACTCAATTCATTCAAATGTATTTGTACTCAATGGGTGCAGAAAAAACATTAGAAAAAATACGTGTCATTCTTTTTAAAAAAATTCACACGTTAGGGATGCGTTACTTTGATAAGACACCGGCTGGAGCTGTTGTTTCTAGGGTTACTAATGATACGATGACATTAGCAGATTTTTGGACGCTATTTATGACATTAATCGTTGGTGTATTTTCACTTATCTCTGCTTTTGTAGCAATGTATATTGCCAAGCCACAGATTGCATTGGTAACGTTGATTTTTATACCAATTTTACTAATAACAACATGGTATTACCAACGGTTTAGTTCAAAGGTTTATCGACAAATGAGAGAATATTTGAGTCGATTAAATACTAAATTAAATGAATCTATCGTTGGAATAAATGTGATTCAACAATTTCGCCAAGAAAAACGGATTGAAGGCGAATTTGAGGACACTAATGAACTTTATTTGAAAAAAAGATTTGAAATGATTCGAACTAATTCATTGTTACTTTCACCAATTATTAGTTTATTTTATGCATTGGCTGTAGTAATGACACTTGGGTTATTTGGAATTAGCAGTTTAGATCATTTTGTTGAAGCAGGAATGGTATATGCATTTCTAACATATTTACAAAATTTCTTCAATCCCATGACAAACTTAATGGATTATTTGACAACTTTCCAAGATGGAATCGTTGCAGGTAGCCGAATCATTAGTGTTCTTGATGACCAAACAATAGAACCACAACAAACACCCGTGGCAGGAGCCACAATTACTGAAGGTAAAATTGAATTCAAAAATGTTACTTTTTCTTATGATGATGAGAATGCTGTTTTAAAGAATATATCATTTACGGTACAACCTGGTGAAACACTTGCTTTCGTTGGACACACGGGTAGTGGTAAAAGTTCAACCATCAATATTTTGATGAGATTTTATGATTTTGAAGAAGGGCAAATTTTAATTGATGGTTTAGATATTAAAAAATATTCGACAGAAGAGTTACGTAAAAAAATGGGGCTTGTATTACAAGATTCATTTTTATTTTATGGTAATGTTGCTTCAAATATTAGAATGTTTAATCAAGATATTACTGATGAACAAATTGAAAAAGCTGCTAAATTTGTTCATGCTGATCAATTTATTGATAAATTACCTCGGCAGTATCAAACGAAAGTTGTTGAACGAGGGGCAACATACTCCGCTGGTGAAAAGCAATTGATTTCATTTGCGAGAACGATTGTAACTAATCCCAAAATTTTAATATTGGATGAAGCTACAGCTAATATTGATACGGAGACGGAACAACTTATACAAGATGGGTTAAAACAAATGAGACAAAATAGAACGACGCTTGTTATCGCACACAGACTGTCAACTATTGTTGACGCTAACCAAATTCTAGTGTTGGATAAGGGTCAAATTGTTGAACGAGGAACACATGAAGAATTACTAAAATTAAATGGTAAATACGCTGACATGTATAGTTTACAAAATATATCAGATGATTAAGTTTAATTTTAAATAAAAATACTGGTAGAAAATCAATATGATTTCCTACCAGTATTTTTTTTGGAATTTAATTATTATTTTTACTTTTATGGGGATCAACATATTTAAAATTGGGATTAATTTCAGTATCTAATTTTTGAAATGCAGCCATTAATTGGGTGTCCATTTCTGTTTGGACCTCATCAGTCAATTTTGTTTTTTTGTCTAAATAGATTGGATCACCGAATGAAACGGTTACTCTTTTTCTACTGAAAAGTTGCTTTAAGGTTAATGGACCTTGATAGACTGCTGGAACTAGGGGTACCTGTGCCATTCGAGCAATTAAGAGTGAACCACCTTTTAATTCCTCGGAATGTCGGGTACCTGAGGGAAACATAATTAATGATAATTCGCCTTTTTTTAAAAATTTAACTGGCGTTTTAATTGTTGATGGACCTGGATTTTCTCGATCAACTGGAAAAGCATTGGCATGAATTAAGATATAGCGTAAAATTGGATTTACAAATAGTTCTTTTTTTGCCATAAATGAAAACTTTTTAGGACTACCAGCTAAGGCAAAGTAAAGGGGGTCAAACCAAGTTCGGTGTGGACCTACTAAAATATACGATCCTTCAGGTAGTTTTTCTTTATTAATATAGTGGGCATTCCCATTGATTAAGAATAAAAGTACTCGTACAATACCTCGTGCAAATGAATAAAACATGTGGCAACAATCCTTTCAAATTTTAAACTTTGTATGGTAAGTATGACTAATTAAATTAAAAGTTGCAAGTTTAAAAAAAATTATAGAAAATGGGTAATGAAAAATGGTTTCACTTAATAACAATGAACGTATTGACCAATTATACTCAAATCAAATTAAAATCATTCAGAGTTCAGATGTTTTTTCTTTTTCACTGGATGCTGTTTTATTAGCCCATTTTGCAGATGTTTCAAGAAAAGAATCAACTAAAATAGTTGATTTATGTGCGGGCAATGGTGCAGTCGGGTTATTTGTTAGTCAAAAAACAAAGGGTCAAATTTATCAGATTGAACTTCAAGAAAAATTAGCTGATATGGCAAATAGAAGTATTGAATTGAATCACTTGGAAAATCAAGTACAAGTTAAGCAAACAGATTTAATCAACACGTTTGATTATCTAGAAAAAGACTCAATTGATACCGTATTGTGTAATCCACCTTATTTTCCAAATACGCCACAATCTTCTCAGAATCCTAACAAGTATTTAGCAATTGCACGACATGAAATTACAACTAATTTAGATAGTATTCTAGAAATTACTAGCGGTTTATTGAAAATGAAGGGGAAAACTTTTTTCGTACACCGTCCTGATCGATTGCCTGAAATTCTAAGTAAAATGGTTAATCATCGGTTGGCGCCTAAAAAAATCCAATTTGTTCATCCAAAAGAGGGAAAAGAGGCTAACATGGTCCTAATTGAAGCAATTAAGGATGGCAATGCAGCAGGAATTAGGATTATGCCTCCTATTGTTGTTTATGGTAACGATGATGAGTACACACAAATGGTTCAGGAGATTGTTTATGGAAGATGAAAAAAAATATTATTTCTATGTATTACTGTGCGCTGATAATACACTATACGGCGGATTTACAACGGATCCCGAAAAAAGACTTGCAACGCATAATGCAGGGAAAGGTGCAAAGTACACAAAATTAGCTAGTAGACGGCCTTTGAAAATGATTTTGCAGGAATCATTTGAAACGAAATCTGAAGCATTAAAGAAAGAATATGCTTTCAAACACCAATCAAGAGATAAAAAAATTGCTTATTTAAAAAAGCAATCAGTTGAAATCTGAAATAATGTATAAAAAGATTTCAAATGATATAATGAAAGTATAAATTTTAAAATAAAGAGGTATAACATTATGAAAATCATTGCGTATGGTATCCGAGAAGATGAATTATTGTATGTCCAAGAATGGGAAAAAGATAATCAAATTAAAATAAAAACTGTTAATGAATTATTAGACGAAAAAACAGTTCAATTAGCAGAAAATTATGACGCTATCGTTGCCTACCAACAAAAGGACTATACACCTGAATTAATTAAAAAAATTCATGATTTAAATATTAATTATTTATCGATTCGTAATACTGGTGTGGATAACGTTGATGGGGATGCAGTTAATAAGTATGGATTGATTGTGACGAATGTGCCATCTTATTCTCCAAGTGCTGTTGCGGAGCTATCTGTAGCTAAATTGTTGGAGTTATTTAGAAAAACACCACAATTTAATCGTAAAATGAAGAATAACGATTTCACTTGGGAACCCGATATCTCTAAAGAAATCCGCACACAAACAGTTGGTGTGATTGGTACAGGAAGAATTGGGCAAACAGCCATTAAAATTTTTAAAGCATTTGGTGCAAAAATTATTGGATATGATATTTATCAAAATCCTGCTTTGAAAGAAGAAGGAATCTATGTTGATACATTAGATGAGCTATATGCAAAATCAACAGTTATCACAATTCATAGCCCTGCTACTGAAGATAATTATCATTTATTAGATGACGAAGCATTTAGTAAAATGCAAAATGGTGTGCATATTTTGAATATGGCCAGAGGAACATTGATTGACACCGATGCACTGATAAGAGCGCTAGATTCAGGGAAAGTAGCCGGTGCCGCATTAGATACACTTGAAAATGAGACTGATTATTTCAATAAAGAATTAACAGAATCACAAGTAAATGGTACTTTTAAAAACTTATTGCAACGTGAGAATGTGTTAATTACCCCACACACAGCGTTCTATACAGAGCCTGCTGTCAGGAATATGGTTATAGATGCTTTGAATGCAAGTAAAGACTTAATAGAAACAGGACATTCTGATAAAGAAGTTAAATTTAAATAAAATTAGTCAGAAAATGGAGGATTTTGTATTATGAAACTAATTGCGTTCGGTATGAGAAAAGATGAAGTTGGATTTGGTAATCAATGGTCTGATGACAATCAAGTTGATGTTGAAATTACTCAAGATTTATTAACGAATGAAACGATACAGCAAGCGGATGGATTTGATGGTATTATTGCATTGCAAACAATCCCTTATAACGAAACATTATTTTCTAAAATGAAAGAGATGAATATTAAGATTCTTTCTGTTAGAAATGTCGGGGTTGATAATATTGATTTAGTTGCAGCTAAAAAATACGGTGTGACGGTGACAAATGTCCCAGCGTATTCACCTAACGCGATTGCTGAATTTTCTGTGACACAATTGATGCAACTCTTAAGAAGAACACCAGAATTTAATTTAAAAATTAAAAATCAAGACTATCGTTGGGCTCCAAATATTTCACGCGAGTTGAGAAGCTTAACCGTGGGTGTTATTGGAACTGGACGTATTGGCCGGGTTGCAATGGACATTTACAAAGGATTCGGTGCAAAAGTTATTGCATACGATGTCTATCCAAATGCTGAATTAAAAAAGAGTGGTATTTATGTTGATACATTAGATGAGTTGTTCGAACAAGCAGACGTTATTACATTACATACGCCAGCTACAAAAGAGAATGAACACATGCTTAATCGAGATTCATTTGAAAAAATGAAACACGGAGTTCTGATTGTAAATACAGCCCGTGGAACGTTAATTAATACTGAAGATTTAATTGACGCATTAAAATCAGGACAAGTTGGTGGAGCAGCTTTAGATACGTATGAATTCGAAAATCCAATATTTAATCATGATTTAACGGACTCATCTATTGAAGATCCATTATTTAATGAACTTTTAGATATGGTAAATGTTATTTTAACACCTCATATTGCATTCTATACTGAAACTGCAGTTAAAAATATGGTTGAAATTGCTTTGAATAGTGCTTATCAATTTTTAACAACAGGCGTTGTGGAAACAGAAGTTAAATAATTAAAAATAAGACTTGTGTTCTAATTTTAGATTTTGTATACTTAAAGACGATGTTAAAACATCAATTCACACCTTGTGGGATGTGACTGAGGGTGCTCGGGAGAGTCTTAGCACAGTTGAACACTTGGGAGGAAAATAAAACTTTTACTCGGAGGCACTACATTATGGCTGTTATTAGTATGAAACAATTGCTCGAAGCCGGTGTTCATTTTGGACATCAAACACGTCGCTGGAACCCAAAGATGAAACCATACATCTTTACTGAAAGAAATGGTATTTATATCATTGATTTACAAAAAACAGTTAAATTAGTTGATGCTGCTTATGCATCAATGAAAAAAGCTGCTGAAGATGATGGTGTTGTTCTTTTTGTTGGTACAAAGAAACAAGCACAAGATGCTATTGAAGAAGAAGCAACTCGTGCTGGACAATACTTTGTTAACCATCGTTGGTTAGGTGGAACTTTAACTAACTGGAACACAATTCAAAAACGTATCAAACGTCTTAAAGAAATCAAAAAAATGTCAGAAGATGGCACATTTGATCTTCTTCCTAAAAAAGAAGTTTCTTTATTAATTAAACGTAGAGATCGTCTTGAAAAATTCTTGGGTGGTATTGAAGATATGCCTCGCATCCCTGATGTATTATTCATTGTTGATCCTCGTAAAGAACGTATCGCTGTTAAGGAAGCTCAAAAATTGAATATTCCTATCATCGCTATGGTTGATACAAATAGTGATCCAGATGAAATTGATGTAAAAATCCCTTCAAATGATGATGCAATTCGTGCTGTACGTTTGATTACTGCAAAAATGGCTGATGCTATTATTGAAACTAATCAAGGTAAAGAAGAAGTGAATGAAGCTTCTTTCAAAAAGGCTGACGAAAAAGTAGATTCAATCGAAGATATCGTTGAAGCTGTTGAAGGCGGAAATGATAAAAAAACTGCTGAATAGTAAATAAATTAGGCTGTCTCAAAATTAGGTACTGTAATGGCCCTTTCTTTTGAGGCAGTTTTTTTAGATATAAAATCAATTAAATTATTTAAACAAGGAGGCCATTCAAATGGCAAAAATTTCTGCTTCTCAAGTTAAAGAATTACGTGATACAACTGGTGTCGGTATGATGGACGCAAAAAAAGCACTCGTTGAAGTTGACGGTGATATGCAAAAAGCAATCGATTTCCTCCGCGAAAAAGGTATGGCAAAGGCTGCTAAAAAAAGTGACCGTGTTGCTGCTGAAGGTCTATCTGATGTTCAATTCTCTGGTAACTTTGCAGCTATTGTTGAAGTTAACGCAGAAACTGATTTCGTTGCTCAAAACGAACAATTCAAAACACTTGTTAAATTGATTGCTACTAAAATTGCTGAAGCACATCCTAAAGATGTTGAAGAAGCACTTACAATTAAAACAGACCGTGGCACAATTAATGATGATTTAATTGAAGCAACACAAGTAATTGGTGAAAAAATTTCATTACGTCGTTTTGAATTAGTAGAAAAAACTGATAATGAAAGTTTTGGATCATACTCACATATGGGTGGCTCAATTTCAACACTTGTTGTCGTTACAGATGCTGATGAATCAACTGCTAAAGATGTTGCTATGCATGTTGCTGCAATTAATCCTAAGTATGTATCTCGTGAACAAGTACCTGCTGATGAATTGGCACATGAAAAAGAAGTACTTTCTAAAGAAGCTGCTAATGAAGGCAAACCAGCAAATATCATTGAAAAAATGGTTGAGGGTCGTTTAAATAAATATCTAGCTGATATTAGCTTAGATGATCAAGATTTTGTTAAAGATCCTGACATGACAGTTGCTAAGTATGTTGCTTCTAAGGGTGGAAAAGTTAAATTATTTATCCGTTATGAAGTTGGAGAAGGTCTTGAAAAGAAAGAAAATAATTTTGTAGACGAAGTTATGGGCCAAATTAAATAATTTTCTACAATCCAAAAGTTTGTGCTTTAAGCACAAACTTTTTTTAATAAATTTATTTTGATATAAATTGAATTATTAATTATACCTAAAATATGGTAAAATAATTGTAAATAGATTGTAGGAGGAACATTGGATGTCAGATGTTAAGTATCGACGCGTTATGTTGAAGTTAAGCGGTGAAGCATTAGCCGGAGAACAAGGATTTGGTATTAATCCACCTGTAATTAGAAAAGTTGCTGAAGAATTAAAAGAAATTCAAGAAATGGGTGTTGAAGTCGCTATCGTTGTTGGTGGTGGTAATATGTGGCGTGGTGAAGCTGGAGCCGCAATGGGTATGGAACGTGCGCAGGCAGATTATATAGGGATGCTAGGAACAGTTATGAATGCACTAGCATTGCAAGATAATCTTGAGTCTGTAGGTGTCCCAACTCGAGTTCAAACAGCTATTGAAATGCGCCAAATTGCAGAACCCTATATTCGCCGTAAAGCTGTTCGTCATCTTGAAAAAGGTCGCGTTGTTATTTTTGCTGCGGGTACGGGTTCACCATATTTCTCAACAGATACAACTTCAGCGTTAAGAGCTGCAGAAATTAATGCTGATGTTATATTGATGGCAAAAAATGGCGTAGATGGTGTCTATTCTGCTGATCCTCAAAAGGATGACTCAGCAACAAAATATGAAGAATTAACACATTTAGATATAATTAATAAAAACTTACAAGTTATGGATACAACTGCAAGTACATTATCGATGGATAATGATATTCCGTTAGTCGTATTTAATTTGAACGAACCAGGAAATATAAAAAAAGTTGTTCTCGGTGAAACCATCGGAACAACCGTTAGGGGAAAATAAATGAAAATAACAGAACCTATATTAGTTGATGCTCAAGATAAAATGTCAAAAGCAGAGGTTTCACTTCAAAAAAATCTTGGTAATATTCGGGCTGGTCGAGCTAATGCTAGTTTATTGAATAATGTGACAGTAGATTATTATGGTGCACCAACGCCACTTAATCAAGTTGCACAAATTTCAGTACCAGAAGCTCGCGTACTTTTAATTACGCCATTTGATAAAAGTGCTTTGAAGGATATTGAACATGGTTTATTAGTTGCTGATTTAGGAATTAGCCCTTCGAATGATGGATCAGCAATTCGATTAGTTATTCCTCAATTAACAGAAGAACGTCGTAAGGAATTAGCTAAAGACGTTAAAGCTGAAGCAGAAAATGCTAAAGTTATTATTCGTAATATCAGACGTGATGCAGTTGATGCCTTGAAAAAATCAGAAAAAAATGGTGATTTAACCGAAGATGATTTACGAGATTTAGAAAAACAAGCTCAAGATGTGACGAATGCATCAATTAAAAATATTGATAATATTCAAGCAGATAAAGAAAAAGAAATTTTAGCAGTTTAAATAAATAGCTTTATTTTAAGACAGGCGTCGTTTTGTGCCTGTTTTTTTGCTACAATAGAACATGTAACTATTCTTGGAGGTACAATATGGCTTTTAATTTTAAAAAAAATAAAACAAATGAATTAATCCAATTGGATATGGAAAGAATTCCTAAACATGTTGCTGTTATAATGGATGGTAATGGACGTTGGGCAAAAAAAAGGCATTTACCTAGAATTGCGGGACATAAAACCGGTATGGATACTGTAAAAACAGTAACTATGGCTGCAAGTGATTTAGGGATTAAAGTTTTAACACTTTACGCATTTTCTACTGAAAATTGGAAACGGCCCGAAACAGAAGTTAATTACCTGATGAGTTTACCGGGTACTTTTTTTGATAAGTTTGTACCAGAATTAATTGAAAAGAATGTAAAAGTTAATGTTATGGGCTACATTGATCAGCTTCCAAATGAAACAAAATTAGCTGTTCAAAATGCAGTGGAAGATACTAAAGATAATACAGGGATGGTTCTTAATTTTGCATTAAATTATGGTGGGCGAGCAGAGATTGTGACGGCTATCAAAAATATTGCAACTGATACCTCTAATGGTAAACTAAGCGTTGAAGAGATAACAGATAAAACAATTGACCAGTATTTAATGACTAGTAATTTAGCACCTTATAATGATCCGGAATTACTAATCAGAACTAGTGGTGAAGAAAGAATATCTAATTTCTTATTATGGCAAATTGCTTATAGTGAATTAGTGTTTACTGATACATTATGGCCTGATTTTTCTGAAGATGCATTAAAAGATGCAATACTAAATTATCAAAAAAGAGACCGCCGTTTCGGTGGTATAAAAGAATAGGAGAATTTTTATGAGACAGCGCGTAATTACGGCAATTGTGGCTCTCTGTATTTTCATACCATTGGTTATTATTGGTGGACTACCATTGCAGATATTTGCTTTAATTTTAGGATGCATTGGTATTTCGGAAGTATTTGTAATGAAGAAAAAATTATTGATATCACCAGAGGCTACTTTTGGTATCTTAATGACAATAACTGTGATTGCACCAGATAAGTGGTTTAAATTTTTACCAGCTCACATTTCTTCTGTAAATGTATTTTATTTTCTTGTTGCACTTCTATTAATGTATATGGTTACTTCAAAAAATCGTTTTTCATTTGATGATGCTGGTGTTTTTGTCTTAAGTTCTTTATATGTCGGGATGGGATTTCATTATTTTATTGCGGCAAGAGGCAACGATTTTAACGGATTAATGACATTAGCATATATTTTAATTGTTATCTGGACAACAGATACAGGTGCTTACATGTTTGGACGTAAGTTTGGTAAAAATAAATTAGCACCACATATTAGTCCAAATAAAACATGGGAAGGTTCAATTGGTGGAACATTAATGGCTACACTGTTAGGAAGTATCTTTATTTACTTCTTCCCACAAAATCATTCTTTTCCTATAATGATTTTGATTACGTTAATCCTTTCGGTATTTGGACAATGCGGTGATTTAGTTGAGTCCGCGTTTAAACGTTTCTATGGTGTAAAAGATTCTGGACGTATTCTACCTGGACATGGTGGTATTTTAGATCGATTTGATAGTTTAATATTTGTATGGCCAATTATGCATTTATTTGGGTTAATGTAATAAATTAAAGGGGGAGGATTCACATGATTAAAACGATTATTACATTTATTATCGTTTTTGGAATTTTAGTTGTGATTCATGAATTTGGTCATTACTATTTTGCAAAACGTGCTGGAATTTTAGTTCGTGAATTTTCAATTGGTATGGGGCCAAAAATACTTTCATTCCATAGAGGTAGTACAACGTACACTTTAAGAATATTACCTCTTGGTGGATATGTTAGAATGGCGGGAATCGCTGATGATGAAGATGAAGATTTAAAACCTGGTATGCCTATGAGTTTAATACTGGATAGTAATAATAAGGTTACAAAGATTAATACGAGTAAAAAAACAACGCTGTATAATGGTATCCCAATCGAATACCTAGATAGTGATTTGCAAAAAGAACTCTGGATTACAGGATATGAAAATGGTAATGAAGAGATAGTAAAAAAATATAATGTTGATCATGATGCGTTAATAATTGAAAAAGATGGCACAGAAATTCAAATCGCTCCTGAAGATGTTCAATTTCAATCAGCTACGCTTTGGAATCGAATTTTAACGAATTTTGCTGGACCGATGAATAACTTTTTATTAGCTATTGTTGCATTTATACTACTTGCTTTTATGCAAGGTGGCGTTGCAACCAATTTGAATCAAATTGGTACAATTCAAGAGAATTCTGCGGCTCAAAGGGCGGGGTTAAAAGCAAATGATAAAATTGTAGCTGTATCTGATAAAAAGACAACAAACTGGACTGAATTAACGACAGCGATTAGCAGTCGTCCTGATAAAAAAACTGACTTAAAAGTAATAAGGAACGGTAAAACAGAATCAATCGTTATTACACCTGAATCAAGTAAAACAGACTCAACAAAGATCGGTAAAATTGGTATTACAGTTAAAATGGATCACTCATTTATCAATAAAATTACTTATGGGTTTACGCAATCATGGAGTGTCGTGGCTAGTATTGTGGCTGTATTAGTAGGGATGTTTACTAAAGGTGTCAGCTTAAATGATTTTGGTGGTCCGGTTGCAATTTATGCAGTGACTTCAAATGCAGCAAGTTATGGGTTGGCGAGTGTTGTGTCATTGCTTGCATTCTTATCAATTAACTTAGGAATTGTGAATTTATTACCAATTCCAGCTTTAGATGGTGGAAAATTAGTACTAAATATTATCGAAGGAATTCGTGGCAAACCAATTTCACCTGAAAAAGAAGGTGTTATTACATTAGTTGGATTTGCATTTTTAATGATATTGATGATATTAGTCACATGGAATGATATTCAGCGTTATTTCTTTTAAATGAAAAAGGAGAATAAAATAGTATGAAACAATCACAATTATTAATACCAACAATGAAGGAAGTTCCAAGCGATGCTGAGGTTATCAGTCATCAAATGATGTTACGAGCTGGATATATTCGACAAGTTTCAGCCGGAATGTACAGTTATTTACCATTAGCTTTCTCCGTTATTAGAAAAATTGAAACAATTATTCGCGAAGAAATGGAAGCAATTGGAGCGGTTGAAATGCTTGTACCTGCCGTTATTCCTGCTGAATTATGGGAAGAAACAGGTCGTTATGAAACCTATGGTGATACACTTTTTAAATTAAAAGATCGACATGATAGAAAATTTATTTTAGGACCAACTCATGAAGAAACATTTACTTCTTTAATTCGTGATGAAATCAAATCATATAAAAAATTACCACTGACAATGTTCCAAATACAACAAAAATATCGTGATGAAAATAGACCTCGTTTTGGTATATTAAGAGGCCGTGAATTTTTAATGAAAGATGCTTATTCATTCCATGCGGATGAAGAAAGTTTAAATGATACTTATCAAAAAATGAATCGTGCATATCAAAATATTTTTGAACGCTGTGGTCTTAATTTTAGAAGTATTATTGGTGATGCAGGTGCAATGGGCGGTAATGATTCAAAAGAATTTATGGCAATTTCTGATATTGGTGAAGATACAATCGTTTATTCTGATAAGAGCGATTATGCAGCTAATTTAGAAATGGCAAAAAGTTTGAAAACATATAAGAATTCACATGAAGCGATTAAAGATATTGAAAAAATTGAAACACCAAATATTAAAACAATTGATGAGTTGGCTAAATTTATTGATACAGCAAGTGAAAATTTAATAAAATCATTATTATTTATGGCTGATGAAAAACCAGTGATGGTTTTAATGCGCGGAAATGATATTTTGAATGAAATTAAATTAAAAAACACATTAGGCGCTGATTTTTTACGTATGGCAACTGATTCAGATGTTACTGAAGTGTTGGGTGCAGAGTTTGGTTCACTTGGACCTGTTGGTGTTACAGAAGACGTAACAATTGTTGCCGACGAAGGAATTAAGGGAATGATAAATGCGGTCGTTGGTGCAAATACGACTGGTTCTCATTTATTTAACGCAAATATTGATCGTGATTACCGAGTAGATAAATTTGTAGATTTACGTTTGGCTCAAGAAGGTGAAACTTCACCTGAAGGGGAAGGCGAATTGAAATTTACTAAGGGGATTGAAATTGGTCATATCTTCAAAATTGGAACACGATATTCTGAGGCATTGGGCGCTAATATCTTAGATGATAATGGCCGCGAAAAACCTGTGATATTAGGTTGTTATGGAATCGGCGTTAGTCGTTTACTTGCAGCCATTGCAGAGCAACAAGCTGATGAAAATGGTTTAGTATGGCCTAGAAGTATTGCACCATACGATGTTCATGTAATTCCAATTAATGCTAAAAATGATGAACAAATGGCTCTAGCTAATGAAATTGACAAAAAAATGACTGAAAATGGTTACAAAGTATTGCTTGATGATCGTAAAGAACGTGCAGGTGTTAAATTTGCTGATTCAGATTTAATTGGATTACCTGTTCGAATTACAGTTGGTAAGAAAGCTGCTGATGGTATCGTTGAAGTGAAGTTACGTAGAAATGGTGAAACGATTGAAGTAACGAAAGACGAATTAGAGAGCTCTATCTCAATTTTATTAAAAGAAGAAAATCAAAACTAGTTAAAGAAGATTGAGTTCAAAAGAAAATTTTGACTCAGTCTCTTTTTCATTTTTAGAAAAGGAGTCAATCATTTGTCGCTTAATAATAAAGAATTATTCAATAAACTATTAGAACAAATTAATTTTCAATCAAGTGACCAACAAGATAGTGAAATATTGGATTTAATTGAAATTTCAACCGTAACTGTTCATGAAAAGTCAAAACTATGGGAATTCAAGCTAGTTGCCCCTAAAATTTTGCCATTTTCATTATTTAGTGACTTAGAAAATAAAATTGCAATTACATTTAAAGATATTGCAAAAACAAAAATAACTGTTCAAGTTGAGCAACCAGAATTAACAAACCAACTTTTAGGCGATTATTGGACATGGGCAGTTAAAAATAGTGAAGCTAATTCTTCGCTAGTACAAGAACTTTTTCATGGGAACGTCCCTTATCTTGATGATAGACGAGTGATGTTAATGGCTGAAAATGAAATTGTAAAAACGTTCTTAACAGGTCAAGCATTAGGACCAATTGAAACTGCGTATCAAATGGTCGGATTTCCACAGATAAATATTAATACATTATTAGATGAATCAAAATCACAAGAAAAAATAGAAGAAATTAGACAGCGAAAAGAATCTCAAGATGCCATAATGATGCAGAAGGCAACAGAAACTATTCAGAAACAAAATGAAAAGAAAAAGACTGATTCTCAAACTGTAATTAATGGACCTGTTCAAATGGGTAAAAAGATTAGTACAAAAGAGCCTGCAAAACGGATGGTTGAAATCATTGAAGAGGAACGCTCGGTTATTATTGAGGGATATATTTTCTCTAAGGAAATCCGGACGCTTAAGTCTGAAAGACAATTAATGATCATTAAAATGACGGATTATAGTTCATCCATGACCGTAAAAAAATTCTCTCGTAATGAAGAAGACGAAGCGATGTTTGCTGCTATTCAAGAAAAAGAATGGGTCAGAGTTCGTGGTGCAGTACAAGAAGATAATTTTATGCGAGATCTAGTGGTGAATGCTTACGATATTAATCAAGTCGACCACCCAAGCCGTCAAGAAACAGCTCCAGATGATGAACGACGTGTTGAATTACATTTACACTCAAATATGAGTCAAATGGATGCCACAAATTCAATTACGGATTATGTACAGCAAGCCAGTAAATGGGGACAAAAAGCAATTGCGATTACGGATCATTCTACCTTACAAAGTTTTCCTGAGGCTCATTCTGCTGGAAAGAAAAATAATATTAAAATTTTGTACGGTGTTGAGGCTAACGTTGTTGATGATGGTATTCCAATTGCTTTTAATGATAAGGATGTAAATCTAGAAGAAGCCACTTATGTTACTTTTGATACGGAAACAACGGGTTTATCTGCTCGATTTGATAAAGTTATTGAATTAGCTGCTGTTAAAATGACAAAGGGAAATGTCATTGAAGAATTTGATGAATTTATTGATCCAGGACATCATTTATCTGAAACAACAACTAATTTAACCTCAATTACGGATGAAATGGTTCATGGATCAAAATCTGAAGAAGAAGTTTTTAAATTATTTAGAGAATTTTCAGAAGGTAGTATTCTAGTTGCCCATAATGCTAGTTTTGATATTGGCTTTATGAATACTGGATATGAACGTCATGGCATGGAACCTATGCAAAATCCAATCATTGATACGTTAACGTTAGCAAGATTTTTACATCCCGAATTAAAAGGGTTTAGATTAAATACACTTTCCAAAAAATTCAATGTTAACTTGGAACATCATCATCGCGCTATTTATGATGCTGAGACAACTGGTCTTTTGTGTAATATCTTTATTAAAGATGCTAAGGAACGATTTGAAATAACGTCACATGTTCAATTGAATGATCATATGGGTGAGCATGATGCTTACAAACAAGCACGTCCATTCCATGTTACGTTACTTGCGACAACTCAAGCCGGACTTAAAAATATGTTTAAATTAGTTTCAACTTCGATGATAGATTATTTTTATCGGATGCCCCGCATCCCTCGAAGTGAGTTAAATAAATATCGTGAAGGTATTATCGTTGGTTCAGCGTGTGACTCAGGTGAAGTATTTACAGCAATGATGCAAAAAGGGATGGAAGAGGCTAAAGAAAAGGCTAAGTTTTATGATTACTTAGAAATTCAGCCTAAAGCATTATATGAACCTCTAATCCATCAAGAATTAATTAAGGATAATCAAAATTTAGAGGAAATTTTACAAAATATGGTTGATTTAGGACACGAAATGGATAAGCCGGTTGTTGCGACTGGAGATGTTCATTATATGAACCCTGAAGATAGTATTTATCGTAAAATTCTTGTTAATTCAATGGGTGGTGCTAATCCGTTAAATCGTTCTATTTTACCTGATGCACATTTTAGAACAACGAATGAAATGTTGGAAGGATTCCAATTTTTAGGTGCGGATGTTGCTAAAGAAATCGTTGTTACAAATACGAATTTAATCGCTAATATGATTGATGATGACATTTCTCCAGTTAAAGATCGATTATATGCACCGAAAATTGATGGCTCTGAAGAAGAAATTAAACAATTAACCTATAATCGCGCTCATGAACTTTATGGAGAAGAGTTACCTGAAACTGTGGTTAAACGTCTTGATAAAGAATTGACAAGTATCATTGATAATGAATTTTCAGTTATTTATTTAATTTCACAAAAATTAGTTCATAAATCTAACAAAGATGGTTATTTAGTAGGGTCCCGTGGATCTGTTGGGTCAAGTCTTGTTGCAACAATGACTGGAATAACAGAAATTAATCCATTACCACCTCATTATCGATGCCCTAAATGTAAATATACACATTTTTATGAAAAAGGTGAATATGGGTCTGGATTTGATTTACCAGACCAAGACTGTCCCAAATGTGGTACACCATTAGATAAAGATGGACATGATATTCCATTTGAAACTTTTCTTGGATTTTATGGTGATAAAGTTCCTGATATTGATTTGAATTTTTCGGGTGATTATCAAGCAATTGCGCATAATTATACGAAAGTTTTATTTGGGGAAGATTATGTTTTCCGTGCAGGAACAATTGGTACTGTTGCAGATAAAACGGCTTATGGTTATGTTAAGGGTTATGAACGTGATACTGGAGCAACGTTTAGAAATGCGGAGATAGATCGACTTGCTAAGGGGTCAACTGGCGTTAAACGGACGACCGGTCAACATCCTGGTGGTATCTTAGTTGTCCCTAACTATATGGATGTTTATGATTTTTCACCTATCCAGTATCCAGCAGATGACTCAACTTCCGAATGGAAAACAACCCATTTTGATTTCCATTCTATCCACGATAATATCTTGAAATTAGATATTTTGGGTCATGATGATCCAACCATGATTAGAATGTTACAAGATTTATCAGGAGTTGACCCAAAAACAATCCCTACGGATGATAAGGGCGTTATGCAAATATTCCAAGGGCCTGAAGTACTTGGTGTTACTAGCGACGAAATTTTCTCAAAAACAGGTACATTAGGTATTCCGGAATTCGGAACGAGATTTGTTCGAGGGATGCTAGAAGAAACAAAACCTAAAACATTTGCTGAACTATTAAAAATTTCTGGTCTATCACATGGTACAGATGTGTGGTTGGGAAACGCTGAAGAACTTATTTCTAATGGAACAATCACGATGCCGGAAGTTATTGGCTGTCGTGATGATATCATGATGGGGCTTATTCATATGGGTATGGAAGCTGGTAGCGCTTTTAATATTATGGAAGGTGTTCGAAAAGGAAAAGGTATCTCAGATGATTATCAAACTGAGATGAAAGCAGCAAAAATTCCAGATTGGTATATCGGAGCATGTTTAAAAATCAAGTATATGTTCCCTAAGGCACATGCTGCTGCGTATATTTTGATGGCCTTACGAATTGCATACTATAAAGTTTATTTTCCAATGTTATATTACTGTGCTTATTTCAGTGTTAGAGCAGATGATTTTGATTTAGTCGCAATGTCGCATGGTAAAGAAGCAGTGAAAAAAGCAATGAAAGATATTAATGATAAAGGGATGGATGCATCAACAAAAGAGAAAAATTTGTTGACGGTCCTTGAATTAAGCAATGAAATGCTTGAACGTGGCTTCCAATTTGGGATGATTGATTTGGATAAATCAGATGATTCAAATTGGATAATTGATGGTGATAAGTTAATTGCACCATTTAGAGCTGTACCAGGTCTTGGTAATAACGTTGCTAAGCAAATTATTGCTGCTCGTGAGGAACGCCCATTTTTATCTAAAGAAGATTTAGCTAAACGTGGTAAAGTTTCTAAGTCATTAATTGAGTATATGACTGAAAATAATGTTTTAAAAGCATTACCAGATGAAAATCAACTATCTATTTTTGATGATGTCTTTTTCTAAAAAGTGAGAACATAGCAGTTTGTTGATGTTTTCAGAAAATTATGCTATATTAAAGAAAGTATTTTGATATCTTGTTTGAGTGAGCAGCGATGCTCACTCTTTTTATTGGGAAAATGTAAGGAGGGTAACGTGTGAGTACTGTTATAGAGACTGTCACAGAGCTAGTTCAACCAATTGTTGATGAACAGAATATTGAATTGGTGGACATTGAATTTGTTAAAGAAGGCCCAAGTTGGTTTTTAAGAGTTTACATTGATAAACCTGAAGGCATTAAAATTGAAGAGTGTGTTGCTGTTAGTGATATTTTAAGTGAAAAATTAGATGAGATTAATCCTGATCCAATTCCACAAGCTTATTTTTTAGAGGTTTCATCACCTGGTGCTGAAAGACCTTTGAAAAAGGAAAAAGATTATGAAAGAGCTTTGAATGAATACGTTAATATTTCACTATATGAACCTATTAATAACGCTAAAATTTTTCAAGGTACCTTAACGGAATTAACAGCTGATGAATTAACAGTTGTTTATATGGACAAAACGCGTAAGAGAACGATCGTTATTCCTCGTCAAAAAATAGCTAAGGCGCGCTTAGCTATCAAATTTTAAGTAGCTTTTTATAAAGGAGTAAATTAAAGATGAGTAAAGAACTATTAAGTGCACTTACAGTGTTAGAAGAAGAAAAAGGTATTAAAAAAGAAGTTATTATTGATGCCATTGAAGCAGCATTAGTTTCTGCATACAAGCGTCATTACAATCAAGCACAAAATGTTGAAGTAGAGTTTGATTCAAAAAAAGGTAATATTACAGTTTATGCGGTTAAAGAAGTAGTCGAAGAAGTCTTTGATTCACGTCTTGAAGTTAGTTTGCAAGATGCTTTAGAGATTAATAAAGCATATGAAGTTGGCGATTCAATTCGATTTGAAGTTACACCTAAGGATTTTGGACGAATTGCTGCACAAACTGCTAAACAAGTTATCATGCAACGTGTTCGTGAAGCTGAACGTAGTATTGTTTATGATCAATATATTCAATATGAAAATGAAATCGTTAGCGGTGAAGTAGAACGTCATGATAATCGTTATATTTATGTTAATTTAGGTAAAGTGGAAGCTGTTTTAGCTAAGATTGATCAAATTCCTGGTGAAAGTTTTAATCCACATGATCGAATTAAAGTTTATATCACAAAAGTTGAGAATGCTGCTAAAGGCCCTCAAGTTTTTGTTAGTCGTTCACATCCTGACTTGCTAAAACGATTATTTGAACAAGAAGTTCCTGAAATATATGACGGAACAGTTGAAATTGTATCAATTGCTCGTGAAGCAGGTGACCGTGCTAAGGTAGCTGTTCGTTCGAATAATCCAGATATCGATGCTGTTGGTACTTGTGTTGGTCCTAAAGGACAACGTGTACAAACTATTGTTAATGAATTAAAAGGCGAAAATATGGATATTGTTGAATGGAATGAAGATCCTGCAAAATACATTGCTAATGCTTTGAATCCTGCAGAAGTTGTCAATGTTGTCTTTAATCCAGAAAATGATCATGCTTGTACTGTAGTTGTGCCAGATCACCAATTGTCATTAGCAATTGGTAAAAAAGGTCAAAATGCACGATTAGCTGCAAAATTAACAACGTTTAAAATTGATATTAAATCTGAATCTGATATGGTTAACAGTAGTGAAGAAAAAGAAGTTTCTGAAACAAACAAATAAGCCGATTAAAACTGATCGGTAATTGATTTGGAGGCAAATTAAAGTGATTAATCGTAAAATTCCAATGCGTAAAGATATCGTTACGGGTGAAATGAAACCTAAAAAAGAACTTGTTCGTGTTGTTAAGAATAAAGAAAATGAAGTATCTTTAGATCCAACAGGTAAGAAACCAGGGCGTGGCGCATATATTTTTCTTGATGTAGATGTGGCGAAGCAGGCTCAAAAAGAAAGAACATTCAATAAAGCATTCGGTATTAAGATTGACGAATCATTTTATGAAGAACTTGTCGAATATGTTGACCATCAGGTAGCTAGACGAGAATTATTTAAAGATGAAAAATAGTCAAAAATTCTTACAAATGCTAGGCTTGACCAGACGCGCAGGTATGTTGGTGACTGGTGAAGGACTAGTATTGAATGCTGTCAGGAAGAATAAAGCTAAATTGGTTATTCTTTCTGAAGATTGTGGACAAGCGACTTTAAAAAAAGTAACAGATAAGTGCAACAGCTATAATGTTAAATTATATGTTGGATTTTCAAAAGCCAGTTTAAGTGAGGCCGTTGGACAACAGCGCACAGTGTATGCTATTACCGATAAAGGTTTTAGCAGAAGGATGTGTGACTTAATGGATATATAGAAGGAGCATGCAAATATGGGAAAAAAAAGAATTTATGAATTAGCTAAAGAGCTAGAATTAAATACTAAAGATATTATTGATTTTGCAACGACAAAAGGTTTTGATGTTAAAAATCATATGTCAACTATTGGTGATAATGAAGAACGTCAGATTCGCGATAAATTTAAAAAGGGCGCTGCTAAAGTAGTTGCTGCAAAGAAAATGGTTGAAAAAACTGTATCTAATGCAACACCGAAAAAACCAGTAGCAAAACCTGTTGCAAAGAAACCAGCACAACCTGCTAAAACAACGAATAGTAAACCTGTTGCTCAAAAATCATCGCAGGTAGCTTCAAAACCAGTAGCAAGAACAACTAACGCTGCACCAAAGACAACAAATGAAAAGCCAGCAAATCGTCCTCAAAATAGTACACAATCAAGTGCTAGAACTGCTAATAATGGTAATGCTAATCAGCAAGGACGTTCGAGATTTAATAATAATAACCGTTATGGGAATAATCCTTATAACAAACGTAACAGAAATAAGAAAAACCGTCGTTCAACGACACCAAAACCACCTGTATCACCCAGAAAAGATAAACCATTACCAGAAATCTTATATTACAATGCTGCAACTAATGTTGCTGAAATTGCTAAAAAGATTCATCGTGAACCAGCAGAAATTATTAAAAAATTATTTATGTTAGGCGTAATGGTTAACCAAAATCAAACACTCGATACAGATACAATTGAAATTTTAGCAGCAGAATATGGTATTAAATCAGAAGCTAAAATCGATGTAGATGTTGCTGATATTGATAAAATGTTTGATGCAGAAATTAAAAATGAAGATAATCTTGTTTCAAGACCACCAGTTGTTACAATCATGGGACATGTTGATCATGGTAAGACAACCTTACTTGATAAATTACGTCATACACATGTTACTGATGGTGAAGCTGGTGGTATTACACAACATATTGGTGCTTACCAAGTAAAACATGATAATAAAACAATTACATTCTTAGATACACCTGGACATGCTGCATTTACAAATATGCGTGCTCGTGGTGCCGATATTACTGATATCACTGTTTTAGTTGTTGCTGCTGATGATGGGGTTATGCCTCAAACAATTGAAGCAATTAATCATTCTAAAGCAGCCAATGTACCTATTATTGTTGCTGTTAATAAAATGGATAAGCCCGGTGCTAATCCTGCTCATGTTACAGAACAATTGGCTGAATATGAATTAATTCCTGAAAGTTGGGGTGGTGATACTATTTTCGTTGAAATTTCAGCGAAAACAGGCACAAACCTTGATGAATTATTAGAAATGATTTTACTTGAAGCCGAAGTTCTTGAATTACAAGCAAATCCAAAACAAAAGGGTATTGGATCTGTTATTGAAGCTCGTCTTGATAAAGGCCGTGGAACAGTTGCTTCATTACTTGTTCAACAAGGTACGTTAAAAGTTGGTGATCCAATTGTTGTTGGTAATAGTTTCGGACGTGTCCGTACTATGACAAATGATAAAGGCCGTCAAGTTAATAAAGCTAAACCTGCTACACCAGTAGAAATTACTGGTTTGAATGATGTTCCAGGTGCTGGCGATCGTTTCGTTGTCTTTGATGATGAAAAAACTGCTCGTGCAGCTGGTGAAGAACGTGCTAAACGTGCTTTAACAAAAGAACGTGGAAATGTTACGCATGTAACACTTGATAACTTGTTTGATTCACTTAAAGAAGGCGAATTAAAAGAAGTTGCTGTTATTATTAAAGCAGATGTTCAAGGTTCAGTTGAAGCTCTTGCAGGAAGTTTGAAGAAGATTGATGTTGAAGGTGTTCGAGTTAATATCATTCATCAAGCAGCTGGTGCAATTACTGAAAGTGATGTTACTTTGGCAGAAGCAAGTAATGCTATCATTATAGGATTTAATGTTCGTCCAACACCTCAAGCTAAACTTCAAGCACAATCTGACGAAGTTGATATTCGCTTACATCGTGTTATTTATAACGCAATTGAAGAAATTGAAACGGCTATGAAGGGAATGCTTGAACCAGTCTTTGAAGAAAAAATAACTGGACAAGTTGAAATTCGTGAAACATATAAAGTTACAAAAGTTGGAACAATTGGTGGTGCTTACGTCACTGAAGGTTACATCGAAAGAGATAGCGGCGTTCGTTTAATTCGTGATGGTATTGTTATTTATGAAGGTAAATTAGCAAGCTTGAAACGCTTTAAAGATGACGCTAAAATTGTTAAACAAGGTTTCGAATGTGGTGTCATGATTGAAAAATACAATGACATTAGAGAAGGCGACCAAATTGAAGCCTACGTTATGGAAGAAGTTCCAGTTAAATAATTCATAACAACTATAGGAGGATATAAAATGACACAACATTACCGTGTAGGTCGTTTATCACAAGAAATTCAAAAAGAAGTTAATGATATTCTTTTAAAACGAGTGAGAGATCCTCGAGTTGAAGGTGTCACAATTACGGGAGTTAATGTAACTGGTGATTTACAACAGGCGACAATTTACTATAGTATATTGTCAAATATGGCATCAGATGCACAAAAAACACAACGTGGTTTGGAAAAAGCTTCTGGATTAATTCGTGGTGAACTTGGATCAAGATTATCAATTTATAAAACACCAGAATTGGTTTTTGTAAGAGATGAGTCAGTTCAATATGGTGATAAAATTGATCAATTACTTAAAAAGATAGATTCTGAATATTAAAATAAAAATCCTGATACCGTTTGTTGCTCTATTTAAACTGTTGTTGATGGATAACTTTATGAAGGTCCTAATCCTTAGTGATTAGGCCTTTTTTTCTCCTCATCAATGGAGATATTATCTTATAATATAATCATATCTTTTATTTTTAATAGTAATCAAGTAAAATTAGTTGTAAGTATTGGTATCTCATATCTTTGATTATATGGTGTAGTTGAATACTAATTCATTTGAAGAATTATGAATTTTTCTTATACCACTATTCAACAATCATTAGATAGTGTGGTAATTTCCTTTAAAAAATTAATTTAATTTTCAAAATATATATTAGAAAGAGGTACTAATTTGAATTCAGAGCAATATAAAGAATTATTAACTTCACAGTCAAAAGAAGTATTAATTCGATTACTAACAAAATATACTGAGAATAAATACGAAATAAAGAATGATATATTAGCTGATTTGGGATTTTTGGATGAAGAAGAAGAAATAGAAGATGCAAAGGAACGAATTCGAGAAATTATTTATGAAAATAGGAAACAAGGGTATGTTTCGTGGAGAGGATACGACAATATTAGTGAAGTAGTCGATAATCTGCTCTCTATTTGTGACGTGAGATTTAGTCAAAATTATTTAAAAGCACCTATGTTAATATTATTAGATTTATTAGAACAATTAGTAAAGGTCAGTGAGTATACAGAATTAGGGTTTATGATTGAGCAAGAGAGTATACTTTCTAAAATACGGATTTATGTAGAAAAACTGTCTGTTAAAGATGGGGCAGATGAAAAGAAAAAATTAATTGTTACGAATGTTATTCGATATGCTAAAAAAAATTTTTGGAATGAATGGGCGGTGAGTGATTTTGATTTACTCAGTCTCATTCTTCCTTTGCTAAATACAAAAAATACGGATAAAGTATTGAAAATTGCCGATAAAATTAGTACAAGATTTGATGAATATACACAACAAGATAGGAAAAGTAAATATTTATTATTTAAAATTAAATTGTTCTTCCAAGTAAATAAAATTAAAGAAGCAGAAGAAATTATTAATAATAATTTAGATATTGATGATGTTAGAATGTTTAAAGTTGAGTTAGCTGTTTCAAGAAAAGACTATGAAGTTGCAGAAAAATTAGTACTAAAAAAATTAATTACAGATAATGATAAAAATATTCAATATTTACAACCTTGGTATACTCGACTAGATACTATCTATGAGGAGACAAATCAAGTTCAAAAAAGAATTGAGTATTTAAAACAGGCATTATATAAAGGCAATGATTCCGATTATAAAAAATTAAAAAAGCTTTTAGTTGATAATGGATTTTGGAAAGCTGAATACCCTGATATTCTGAAAAACATTTCTAAAACACTTGATAATTGGCAACTTGCACAGATATTAGCAGATGAAAACGAAGCTACCATTTTGCTACAATTAATTAAAAAAAATCTGAATTTATTTATGAATTATGGAAAATATATTTACCCACTATATCCCAAAGAAGCTAACATGATGTTTGAAAGCATAGTTAAAGATTTAATAGTTAAAGCTAAAAATAGAAAAGACTATCAAAATATTGGCGATTATATTTTACGGTATAATAACTTTGGAGATGAGGAAGTAGCAATATCTCTTTGTGAGGGTTTGAAAAAGAAATATAAAAATCGGCCTGCACTACAAAAAGAAATGGATAACGTTATGGAAAGAATAAAAAATTATGATGTTTATGGGAAGTTTTGTGAATAATAACGTAGCTAAAACTGTTGGTAAATAGGTATTTAGGAATGATGATAGATAGTTATCTCTTAAATAGAAATTTCAATATTTATAAAAATTAGAATCGATATCCCTTGTTTTACTGATTATGATATACTGTTAAAAGTATATTAACGGAGGTAAGACAATGGACGGAATTATTCCACTATTCAAAGAACGTGGTATGACCAGTCATGATTGTGTTTTTAAGTGTCGTGGCATTTTTCAAACCAAAAAAGTTGGTCATTCAGGTACTCTTGATCCAAATGTTGATGGTGTTCTACCGATTTGTATTGGTAAAGCGACAAAAACAGTAAACTATTTGATGAATTCTGGCAAAGTATATGCGGGTGAAATAACACTTGGTTTCTCTACAGAAACTGAAGATTTAGATGGCGAAATAATCGAAGAAAAAGAGATTATAGATCCTTTCACATCGGAAGAAATTGATGATGTTATGAACCAGATGACAGGTACAATGATTCAAATTCCACCAATGTTCTCAGCTGTTAAAGTAAACGGACGTCGCTTATATGATTACGCTCGTAAAGGTGAAACAGTGGAACGTCCAGAAAGACAAATAACGGTGACTTCATTTATTCAAACGAAAGCTACAGAATATGATTTAGAAAATAAAAGACAAAAAATTTATTTTGAAGTTGCATGTGGAAAAGGGACCTATGTTAGGACGCTAGCTGTTGATCTCGGTAAAAAATTAGGTGTACCTGCAGTTATGTCCGACCTGACTAGACTGGAAAGCGGCGGTTTTAGAATTGATAAGGCGTTTACCCTGGACCAATTAAATGAGGCTAAAGTCAATGGGACGTTAGAATCGTTGTTATATCCAATTGATACAGCGCTAACATCATTTAAAAGGTATGAATTAACAACTGAACAGTGGCTTATTGTCCAAAATGGTGGATTTTTAGCAGTTGATTCGTTTAATAATGAGCCAACAGTTTCTCTAGTTTATGAAAATAAAATTAGATGTTTATACAGATTGAATAGTGAAAAAAATCGTTATCAGTCTGAGACAATGTTTGATTTAGGATAAAGGAAGATATTGGAACATGAAAGTTATTTATTTAACTGAACCGTATAACCCTAACGAAATTAGTAATGATTCTATTTCACTTGCTATGGGTTTTTTTGACGGTGTTCATTTAGGACATCAAAAAGTAATACAAGAAGCTAAGCAAAAAGCTAACGAAAAAAATATTAAACTTGCAGTAATGACATTTGATAAGCATCCGTCAGTACAATTTCAAAAAGCACCCGAACAAAGTGTAAAATATTTAACGTCTATGGAAAAAAAAATATTATTAATGAAGCAATTAGGCGTTGATATTTTTTATATTTTAACGCTAAATAATAGTTTAGCAAAAATGGAACCACAAGATTTTGTCGATAAATATATGGTTGCATTGCATGTAAAGGTAGTAGTTGCAGGATTTGATTATACGTATGGTAAAAAAGATATCGCAAATATGGATACACTACCTTTATATGCTAATCAAAAATTTGAAATTATTACTGTGCCTGAATTAGCGACGAATCATCAAAAGATAAGTTCATCTCGAATTAGAATGGAAATTGATAACGGACATATTAGCGATGTTAATAAGTTATTGGGCTATAAATATGAAACACTTGGTAAAGTTGTTCACGGTGAAGCTAGAGGTAGAGAACTTGGCTTTCCAACATTAAATTTAGAATTCAATGAACACATTCGAATTCCGGGACCCGGAATATATGTGACTAGCGTTCAGGTTGGTGATGTCTGGTATCGTGGGATGGCATCTATTGGCTACAACGTAACGTTTGGAAAAAATCGTGAATTAACGGTCGAAATAAATTTATTTGATTTCAACGAGATGATTTATGGCCAAATTGTTACGGTTCAATGGTTAGCATATTTGAGAAGTGAAGTTAAATTTGAAGGTATTCCTGGATTAATTACGCAATTAAATAAAGATAAAAAAAATACTAATACTTATTTTGACCAACACATATAAGTATTGGTTTAATGGCTGACTAAATAGGATATATTTAGTCAGCCATTTTCTTTAAAAAAGTGAGTGCATTCCTTGACAATAATCTCAACATTTAGTATATTAATAGTTGTCTTAGCACTCCATTGTGTTAAGTGCTAAAAAGAGGTGATTGATCATGCTAACAGAAAGACAAATGTTAGTGTTAGAAGCAATTGTCAGAGTATATACAGAGGTTGGTCAACCTGTTGGTTCTAAATCGGTCGTTGATTTTTTACCAATGCATGTAAGTTCAGCAACTATCAGAAATGAAATGGTGACATTGGAAAATAATGGGTTAATTAAAAAAACACATTCTTCTTCTGGTAGAATTCCTTCATTTTTAGGTTATCGATATTATGTTGATCACATTGTTAAACCCGGCGTTGTTCCAGCAGCGGAATTAGCGAATATTCAAAATTCTCTTGGTGTTCATTTTCAAAAGATTGATGAAATATTTGCAGAATCAACTAAGATTCTTTCGGACTTAACAAATTATACAGCGATTTCTTTACGACCTGAAACAATGGAAAGTCGTCTCGAAGGTTTTCGATTAGTACCATTAGGAAATCATCGAATTATGGCTATTCTTGTGATGAGTAGTGGCGTTGTTGAGAATCAGACATTCAGTATTCCTAAATCGATTAACGGATCAGATTTAGAAGCCGTAACAAGGTTGTTGAATGACCAATTAATTGGGTTGTCATTAGCTGAAATTTCTAAGAAGTTAAGAACAAGTATCCCAGTTATGTTGGTTAATTATATGCGTAGGCCAGCTGGTATTTTAGATATTTTTGGTAATATTTTAAAGCAGGCAGCACGTGAACAAGTTTTTGTTGGCGGTAAATCTAATATATTAGATTTTGCTACCGATAGTAACGTGGATGAATTAAAATCATTATATGATTTAGTAGACACATCAAATAACAAGAATATTGGTGAATTAATTGGAATTCAAGGTAAACCTATTCAAATTAAAATTGGTGAGGAATTAACGAACCAATTACTTGATAACTATAGTCTTATATCAGCTAGTTATGATGTTAGTGACCATGGTCAAGGGGTTATCGCATTATTGGGTCCTACAAATATGCCATATTCAAAAATGATTGGTTTATTAGATGCATTTAGTGATGAGCTTGCTAAAAAATTGTTAGATTATTATCAACAATTTGATAAATAAGAAAAGGGGTGTTGTGTGTGGTTAAAGATGCCAAAGAAGATTTAGTTGAAGAAGATGTTACACAAGAGCAACATCAGTCTAGTGAAGCAACTAATCAAAATGAGAAAAAAAGTTCTGTTACTGATAAAGTAAAAGAAAAATTTAGTAAAAAGCCTTCTGATGCAGATAAATTAGTTGAGTTACAAGCTAGTTTAGACACAATGGAAGATAAATATTTACGAGCAGAAGCCGAAATGGCAAATATGAATACACGCTTTAAGAAAGAACAAGAACAACTCTTAAAGTATAGCGGGCAATCATTAGCTAAAGATGTTCTACCAGTTATCGATAATTTGGAACGAGCATTGGCAATTGAGGTTGACACTGAGAGTGGCGAACAACTTAAAAAAGGTATTGAATTAGTTTATAAAGATGCACAAAAAGCATTAACTAATAATGACGTTATAGAAATTGCAACTGATGACGTTACTTTTGATCCAAATGTTCACCAAGCAGTTCAAACAGTTCCAGCTTCTGATGATCAAAAAGCAGATACAATTGTTCAAGTCCTTCAAAAAGGATATAAATTAAAAGATAGAGTGTTACGTCCAGCAATGGTCGTTGTCGCTCAATAATAATATAAGAAGAGGTAGATAAATTATGGCAAAAATTATAGGAATTGATTTAGGAACAACTAACTCAGCTGTTGCTGTGTTAGAAGGTAAAGAAGCAAAAATTATTACAAACCCAGAAGGAAATCGTACAACACCATCTGTTGTTTCATTTAAAGATGGCGAAACTCAAGTTGGTGAAGTTGCTAAACGCCAAGCAATCACAAACCCTGATACTGTTGCATCAATTAAACGTCACATGGGAGAAGAAGGCTACAAAGTAGATATTCAAGGAAAATCATACACACCACAAGAAGTTTCTGCTATGATTTTACAATACATCAAAGAATATTCTGAAGCTTACTTAGGCGAATCAGTAACACAAGCTGTTATTACAGTTCCTGCTTACTTTAACGATTCACAACGTCAAGCTACAAAAGATGCTGGTAAAATTGCCGGTTTAGAAGTTGAACGTATTGTTAACGAACCTACTGCTGCTGCTTTAGCATATGGTCTTGAAAATACTGAAAAAGATGAAAAAATCCTTGTATTCGATTTAGGTGGTGGTACATTTGATGTTTCTATCCTTGAATTAGGTGATGGTGTCTTTGAAGTACTATCAACAAACGGTGATACTAAACTTGGTGGAGATGATTTTGATCAAAAAATCATGGACTGGTTAGTTGAGACCTTCAAAAAAGAAAATGGTATTGACTTATCAAAAGATAAAATGGCAATGCAACGTCTTAAAGATGCTGCTGAAAAAGCTAAAAAAGATGTATCTGGTGTTACTAGTGCACAAATTAGCTTACCATTTATTACAGCCGGTGCTGCTGGACCTTTACATTTAGAAGCAACATTATCACGTGCAAAATTTGATAATCTTACACAAGACTTAGTTGAACGTACACGTATTCCAGTTCAAAATGCTTTAAAAGATGCTGGATTAACAAATGCTGATATTGATCAAGTTATCTTGGTTGGTGGTTCAACACGTATTCCTGCTGTTCAAGCATTAGTTGAAAAAGAAACAGATCACAAACCTAACCAATCAGTTAACCCTGATGAAGCTGTTGCACTTGGTGCTGCAATTCAAGGTGGTGTCATTACTGGTGATGTTAAGGATGTTGTTTTACTTGATGTAACACCACTTTCATTGGGTATTGAAACAATGGGTAGCGTCTTTACTAAGTTAATTGATCGTAATACAACGATCCCAACAAGCAAGTCACAAACGTTCTCAACAGCTGCAGATAACCAACCTGCCGTTGATATCCATGTCTTACAAGGTGAACGTCCAATGGCTACTGATAATAAAACATTAGGCCGTTTCCAATTAAATGATATTCCTGCTGCACCTCGTGGAATCCCTCAAATTGAAGTTAAATTTGATATTGATAAAAATGGTATTGTTAACGTTTCTGCTAAAGATTTAGGCACAAACAAAGAACAAAAAATTACAATCAAGAGTTCAGGTGGTCTTGCAGAAGACGAAATCGAACGCATGGTTAATGAAGCTAAAGAAAACGAAGAAGCAGATAAGGCACGTAAAGAAGAAGTTGATTTGAAGAATGAAGTTGATCAATTATTATTCTCAGTTGATAAAACTTTGGAAGAATTAAAAGGTAAAGTAACTGAAGAAGAAATTAAATCTGCTGAAGATGCTCGTGATGCTTTGAAGAAAGCTCAAGAAGATAACAATGTTGAAGATATGAAAGTTAAGAAAGATGAATTGAATAAAATTGTTCAAGACTTAACTGTTAAATTGTATCAACAAGCACAAGAAGCTCAAGGTGAAGCTGGTGCTGAAGGCACGGCTAAAGACCCTAAAGATGAAACTGTCGATGGTGACTTCGAAGAAGTTAACCCTGAAGATAAGAAGTAATCTTTACTAAATTTTGAGTGTGATAGAAAGTCAAAGGCCTTTGGGACTTTGGCTTTTTATTTCATGTTAGACATGTTATCCTATTTAGAGCAATAAAAACCAAAAAGGTTATTCGGAGGTACGGAATGGCAGAGAACAAAGATCCATATAATGTACTTGGTGTGACTAAAGATTCGTCACCTGAAGAAATAAAAAAAGCGTATCGTAAGTTATCTAAACAATATCATCCGGATATTAATAAGGATGCTGGTGCCGAAGATAAATTTAAAGAAATCACTGAAGCATATGAAACAGTTGGTGATCCACAAAAGAAAGCTGAATACGATCAATATGGTTCAGCTGGGTCTCAAGGTGGTGCTTACCGAGGATTTGGTGGTCAAGGACAACAAGGTGGATTTGGCGGCGGTGGATTTGAAGATATTTTCAGTTCATTTTTCGGCGGTGGTGGTGCTTCCCAAGATCCAACCGCTCCACGAGCAGGTCGTGATTTGCAATACGAGATGACATTGACATTTAATGAAGGTGTTTTTGGTAAAGAATCAACAATTAAATACAATCGTAAAAGTCTATGTGCTACTTGTTCTGGTTCTGGAGCAAAACCTGGAACTTCTCCAATTACATGTCATAAATGTGGTGGTCGAGGTACTATCCAAGTTGAGCGTCGTACGCCACTTGGAAACATGATGACTGAACAAGAATGTGATATTTGTCATGGTACAGGTAAAGAGATTAAAGAAAAATGTGATACATGTCATGGATCAGGCCATATTGATGAAAGACATGAAGTTAAAGTAACTGTTCCTGCTGGTGTTGAAGATGGTCAACAGATGCGTCTTCAAGGACAAGGTGAATCTGGTGAAAATAGTGGACCTTATGGAGATTTATACATTATCTTTAGAGTTCAGGCTAGTGGCACATTTGACCGTGAAGGTCCTGATATTTACATTGATGTTCCAATTAGCTTTGTCCAAGCTGCATTGGGCGACGAAGTAACGGTTCCAACCGTTCATGGAGATGTAAAAATGAAGATTCCCGCTGGAACACAGACTGGAACGACTTTCAGATTACGTGATAAGGGTGCGCCTAAATTACATGGTAAGGGTAATGGTGATCAAGAAGTGACGGTTAATATTGAAACACCTCGTAATCTTAAAAAAGAACAAAAAGATGCTTTGAAAGAATTTGCTACAGCTAGCGGTAAAAACGTTGTTGGCGAAGGTAATTTATTTGATAAGTTAAAAGATCAATTTAAAAATAAGAAATAAAGTTAAAAATAGAATCGTCTTCTAAGATGATTCTATTTTTTTGTATGCGAACTGTAATTGTGTTTAGTAGCGTTGATTGTTATAATCAGAAGAGATAGAAACAAGAAAGTAGGACGCTATTAATGGATTTTGAAGAAATGCAAGATAGACAAAAACATATTCGAAACTTTTCGATTGTAGCACATATTGATCATGGAAAATCCACACTTGCGGATCGTATCCTCGAGATGACTGATACAGTTACTAAACGTGAGATGCAAAATCAATTACTCGATTCGATGGATCTTGAACGAGAACGTGGAATTACAATTAAATTAAATGCGGTTGAATTACATTATCTTGCTAAAGATGGTGAAACATATATCTTTCATTTAATTGATACACCAGGACATGTTGATTTCACTTATGAAGTTTCAAGGAGTTTGGCGGCTTGTGAAGGTGCTGTACTTGTTGTAGACGCTGCTCAAGGTGTTGAGGCACAGACACTCGCAAACGTTTATTTAGCGATTGATGATGATTTGGAGATTTTACCAGTTATTAATAAAATTGACTTACCATCTGCTAATGTTGAAATGGTAAAAAAAGAAATTGAAGATGTTATCGGATTAGATGCCTCTGATGCCGTTCTGGCAAGTGCTAAAAATGGTATTGGTATTGAAGAGATGCTGGAACAGATTGTAACGAAAATTCCTGCACCAAATGGTGATTTAAAAAAACCATTGAAAGCTTTAATTTTTGATTCAATCTATGATAGTTACCGTGGCGTTGTTTTGAGTATTCGGGTGGTTGACGGTGTTGTAAAACCTGGCGACACAATTGAATTAATGAATAGTAAGAAAAAATATGAAGTGACTGAAGTTGGGGTTATGTCACCCAAAGCAGTTAATCGTGATTTTTTAATGGCCGGAGATGTTGGGTATGTTACAGCGGCAATTAAAGATATTCGAGATACACGAGTTGGTGATACAGTAACTTCAGCTGACAATCCAGCAACTGAAGCACTAGATGGTTACCGTGCAATTAATCCTATGGTTTATTGTGGGTTATATCCCGTAGATAATTCAAAATATAATGAATTACGTGAGGCACTTGAAAGATTACAATTAAATGATGCTGCTTTACAATTTGAACCAGAAACGTCACAAGCACTAGGATTTGGGTTCCGTTGTGGATTTTTAGGGTTATTACACATGGATGTTGTCCAAGAGCGGTTAGAACGTGAATCTGGGTTAGATTTGATTACAACGGCACCATCTGTAATTTATCATGTTGATTTAACTGATGGTGAGAAAATAATTGTTTCTAACCCTTCTGAAATGCCAGAACCATCATCAATTAAGCAAATTAACGAACCTTATGTGAAAGCAAGTATTATGGTACCTAATGAATATGTTGGAGCAGTCATGGAACTTTGTCAAAAAAAACGTGGTGTTTTTGAGACGATGGATTACTTAGATGAATTCCGTGTAAATATTATTTATCATATGCCTTTATCAGAAATTATCTTTGATTTCTTTGATAAATTAAAATCTAATACACGTGGATATGCATCCCTGGATTATGAAGAAGAGGGTTACCGTCCAAGTGATTTAATTAAAGTTGATATCTTGTTGAATGGTGAAGCAGTTGATGCATTGAGTTTTATTGTTCATCGTGATTTTTCTTTTGAACGTGGAAAAGGTATCGTCAATAAATTAAGATCATTAATTCCGCGCCAAATGTTTGAAATTCCAGTTCAAGCTGCTGCTGGACAAAAAATTATTGCAAGAACAAATATTAAAGCATACCGTAAGGATGTTACAGCTAAATTGTATGGTGGAGATCGAACACGCCGTATGAAACTTTTGGAAAAACAAAAAGCTGGTAAGAAACGAATGAAACAAGTTGGTAATGTTGAGATTCCACAAGAAGCATTTATGGCAGTCTTGAAAATTGATGAAGATGAAGAATCTAAGAAAAAATAAGTAAAAACGACAACCGGAAAAGTCTGGTTGTCGTTTTTTTTATGATAAGTATGCTTCATTATTTTGCATGTAAACCATCTCATCGTATGAAATTTGTTCTCTTAACAGATTTGCCGTTGCAGGGGTGATTAATTTTTGTTCTAATTGAAGTTGAACAAAATTATATTCTAATTGAAAGGCATTTATAAAAATATTATTTTGTAAGATAAGTTCAGTCTCATTTGAAAACATTCTTCTGTGTCTAACTGATAAAAATTGTCTAACCAGAGTAACGGCCATTGAATTGTCAACAGTGGTAATAGAGGTTAAATAAGTAATTGCTGCCTGATAACTAGATTCCTCCATTAAAATAAAGTCATCTTTTGTATTATTATAATATTTTTTGAAAGTATTTTTTTGATTTTCAGTAACCTGAGATAGCGCTTTTTCGCCTTTCTTAATAGCAAAATGTTTAAATAAATGAAGTGAATAGAATTTCAAGTGTATTATGAGATGTTTAAGTGAAAATCCACGGGTTGATTGATAAGTTGTAGCAAGATACTTTTCGTACCAAGAACCAGTTTTTTCAGAAACCTGACCACTCGATAATAATTCATGCAAAATATTTTCTTCAATTTCTTGTGTTTTTTCTAATAGGTCATAAAAATCACTCTTTTTAGGCCGTTTTAAAAAATTTTGTTGGTTATATAGCGTTTCAATTACTGTTTGTCTTTCTGGACTAGGAATATTTGTGACATTAAGTTGTTCAACAGTGTAAATAACCATCTTAGAACGAATTTCACCAATATTTTCTAAAATAGTAATCTCATTCTTTTTGGTAATTAAGTGCGGTAGTAGGAAAGTAGGAACTAACATGCTAATTAATATAACTAATGCAGCTATAAAAATGATTTCATTTCTCATAGGGAATTCAATTCCTGAAACAGTTACTAATGGTAATGAGTATGCCATGGATAGTGTAATTGTTCCGTGAATTCCACTTAGGGCAAATGTAAAATCGTCTTTTGTTGATAAATTTTTTAATAGGAAGTGGGACCATAGAAAACGCATTAGTGTCATAATAAAGTAAATACCAATACTAATAACAAGTAAAATTAGTGAATTAAATCCTGAGCTTTTTAATAAATCCGAGGTAACAGTAGGCAATGTTAAACCTAGAACTACAAAAACAAACCCATTTAAAGCATCTGTAAGTACTTTCCAAATACTACTTGATATAAATTGTAATTTAGTTGAAGATAACCGTAAACGATCTTTTTGAACACCATGAATTAAACCGGCAGCAACGACTGCTAAAATACCTGAACAACCTAATTCTTCAGATATAAAATAAATTAAAAAAGGAGTTATTATTTCAATTGGAATCATAATTGCTGTATCTTCGATGTGCCAATTTAGTAACGTTAACCTTATTTTAACGAATACTAATCCTAAAAATGCACCAATTAAGAGTCCACCAAAAAATGATGTGCTAAAAGCACTTAGACCTTCGTTCATAGAAAAAGTACCTGAAGAGAAAGCAGTTAATGCTAAACTAAGACCAACAATACCAGATGCATCATTAAACAAGGATTCATTTTCCAATATATTCATCATTGACTCAGGAATCGGTAAATTTTTTGTCACTGAAGATACTGCTACTGTATCTGTGGGTGTGACAATCGCTGCTAACGCAAATGCTAAGGCAAGTGATAAATCAGGTAAGACTGAGTGAACTAAAAACCCAGTGACAATTATTGTTGCACCAACTAAAATGATGGCTAATGAAAGCGTCGTTAAAATATTTCTAGCTAATGCTCTTCTAGATGTATTTTGGGCTTCATTGAAAATAATAGGTGCAACGATTATCATAAAAAATAATTCTGGGTTAAGTTCGAAATGTTGGAAATTTGGTAATAAAGAAAGCGCTAATCCTATACCAATTTGATAAAAAGCTTGTGGAACTTTTGGAAACTTAACAGCAATCACATTTGCGATAACCACGCCACCAAGTAATAATAAGATAGCAGATAGTGAATCCATAATATTGCCTCCAATAATTTCAATTTAGAATGGTGTCTATTTTAACACATGTCTAAATTTAACAACATAATAAAAGGCTAAGTTATCTAAAATAACTTAGCCTTTTATTAATTTATACGAATAAGTTAATAAGCATAACACCACCGAGCCCTGAAACAGAGACGACTGTTTCAAGAACGGTCCACGTTGCGAGTGTTTCTTTAACGGTTAGATCAAAATATTCTTTAATCATCCAGAAACCAGCATCGTTTACGTGAGATGCAATTAAACTACCTGAACCAATGGCGATAACCATTAATGCAGGATCAACGCCTGACCCAGCTATTAAACCACTGACTAGACCGGCAGCTGTTAATGCAGCAACTGTTGCAGAACCAAGAGAAATTCTAAGAAGTGCAGCAATTAACCAGCCTAACAATAATGGTGATAACGATGAGGATTCAAACATTCTTGAGATAACATCTGCGACACCACCATCAACAAGAACTTGCTTAAATGCACCTCCACCACCAATGATTAAGAGTAGCATTGCAATTTGTTTAATGGCAACTTCAAGAGAAGCCATAATATCTTTGACTGGGATCTTTCGGGCAATACCCATTGAATAGATAGCGAACAGAAGGGAGAGCAGCATGGCAACGCCAGGAGACCCAACGAACATGAAAAAGGAATCTATAGAGTTAGGGTTCTTTGGTGTTATCCCTTTATTAATAATCATGTCGTAAACTGTTGAAATAGCCATAATTACAACGGGAAATAAAGATGTCAAAGTACTCATTGCAAAACTAGGTGTATCTTCAAGTTTAAATTCTTTTTGTGTTCCTAATGCGCTTAAATTTCCTTTTTGCTTAAATGCCGAAGGAATATATTTTTTTGCAATCATAGCGAAAAGTGGACCGGCAATCAATGTTACCGGAATAGCTAATAGTAATCCGTAAATAAGAACCATCCCTACATTAGCATTTAGTGCTGATGCAATTGCAGTTGGGGCGGGGTGAGGTGGTAAAAAGCCATGAGTAACTGAAAGTGCAGCTGCCATGGGAATCCCAAGATATAAAACTGAAATTCCTAATTCCGTAGCAATCGCAAAAACGATTGGGATCAATAAAACAATACCAACTTCGAAAAATAATGCAATACCAATAATGAATGATGCAAGTACGACTGCTAATTGAATCCATTTTCGACCAAATCGGTTAATTAAAGTAGTCGCAATCCGATAAGCACCACCTGAATCAGCAACCAGTTTACCTAGCATAGCACCAAAACCGAAGACTAAGGATAAATGACCTAATTGACTACCAATACCATTTTCGATAGAAGTCGTGATTTTATCTAAAGGCATCCCTAATCCAATGGCAACAACAAATGATGTGATAATTAATGAAACAAATGTATTTAATTTAAATTTAATGATTAATAAAAGTAAAAAGAGAATCCCAATAAAAACAATTAAAAGTGGCATAGTAACTTTCCCCCAATGAAACTAGATTTGATGATAATGTTTCCGCTGGAAATCAGCAATATTTTTATATTCAGCGCTTAATGACCTACTTACTCGAACAAATATAGGTAATAGCTCACGATATACTTCAAAGTTTTCTTTTTGTGGTTGGTGGACATGCATGGAACCAATCATATTTTCAACAGCAGATAGATCAGCAATTAAATGTAAACTTTGCATTCCTAAGACAGCTGCGCCAAGACAAGAACTTTCAAAACTTTCAGGAATTGTAACTTCTTGTTCAAAAATATCGGCTAATAATTGTCGCCATAAAGATGATTGGGCAAAACCACCTGTTGCTTGGATTCTAGTGGGTTTCCCAGCAATTTCAGTTAGTGCTAACATGACCATGTCTAAATTGAAAACGATCCCTTCAAGTACAGCTCGAGCCATATGCGCACGTGTATGTTGACGTGTTAAACCAAAGAATGAACCTCTAGCATTAGCATCCCAGAGTGGTGCCCGTTCGCCACCAAGATAGGGGTGGAAGAGGAGTCCATCGGAACCGGCAGGAACCTTTTCTGCAATTTGAGTGATGACTTCATAGGGATCAATTTTCATTTGTTCAGCAGTAATTTTTTCGGGTGTAAATATCTCATCGCGCAACCAGCGGAAGACGATACCGCCATTGTTAACTGGCCCACCAATGACCCATTTATTTTTGGCGAGCGCATAACAGAATAGTCTACCTTTAGGATCTGTAACAGGGTGATCGATAACCATTCTAACGGCACCACTCGTACCAATTGTGACAGCCGCAACACCCGGTTCGATAGCATTAACACCAAGGTTTGATAGAACACCATCACTTGCACCAACAATAAAAGGAACATCACGTTGGATACCAGTTATTTTAGAAAATTCAGTATTTAGTCCGGATAGTTGGTACGTTGTTTCAACTAGTTCTGGTAACTGTTCAGGTGTGACACCAGTTACAGATAATGCTTGCTTATCCCAATCTAAATTAAAAATATTGAATAAGCCTGTAGCTGACGCTAAAGAATGATCAATAACAAGTCGATCAAATAATTGATATAAAATATAATCTTTAATACCAACAAAATAGGCTGCCTGATTAAATAAATCTGGTTTATCATTCTTTAACCAAATTAGTTTTGATAATGGTGACATAGGATGAATAGGTGTTCCAGTTTTGAGATAAATTTCATGACCAACACCTGATTCATTTAAATCATCACTCCACTTGCTAGCTCTGTTATCAGCCCAAGTAATCGATCTAGTTAACGGTTTATGATTTTTATCAAGTAGAATTAAACTGTGCATGGCAGCTGAAAATGAAACGCCTTTTAAATCAGTGGGGCGTAAGTTCGCTTTTTTATTGACCTCAGTGATTGCTTTTGTTACAGCAGCATAAATTTCATCAGGATCTTGTTCAGCCATCCCATTTTCTTCTTGATAAAGTGAGTAACCAATATTAGCGTATTCAATTACGGTACCTTTAAGATCGTATAAAACTGCTTTCGTGCTTGTTGTTCCAATATCAACACCGATTATATGTGGCATAGTGATCTCCCTTGAATAAATAGTAGTATGAATAATAAAGTTTATTAAAATTACAGTTAACGCTTACATTATCGTCTTTGAGTTAATTTAAAGCAACTATCTTTACTTATTTAAAATTTGATAATAAAGGATAGAATGCTGCTAAAATTAAAAAGAAGGAAAGAATAATGATTAGAATAGTTTGACGGCGATTACCATGATGTAAGAATAAGTTTAAACATGAGGTAACAGCAATGTAACCACCAAGTATCATCAAAAAGATAAATGTATCTGTAATAGGATTTAAACTAATAAGCGAAAAAAGTCCCAGTATCAATAGCCAGTTACGACTATTTTTTTCCCAGGCTAACGAGCCAAAAAAAAGTGACTTATATGAAAATTTTCGACGTTTTTTTTTCGTAAATGTAGAAATATAAATAATAGTGGTCATAATAAACCAAATGGAAAGAATGAATGGACCGAGATATTGCATAAGTAAACTCCGTTAAATTTAATTTTTTGAAAATAAAGTTGATAAACGTGTCATAAAAGTCGATAAGAATCTTTCGGTTTCAACGGCAACAGCGACAACCGTTGTTGCTTGATTTGAATTTAGGCGTGTCTCGTCACCGATTGTACGTCCAGAAAAAGGCGCTTCTGTGTCAACTTTCATATTGATAGGTAAAGTAGTGACTAAAGATGCATCTATAGCAACGGCAACAGCTAAGGGGTCATGCAAAGCACAGCCGTCTAAATTTGTTTTTAGGTTTGCATAGGCGTTAATATAGTAATCAACAATATCGGCGAAAGCTCGACTTGATGGACTGTCAATTTCACGCCATAGCTCTGTTTCTTTTTTTGTTAAAAGTGTTTTAAGTGTTACGTCTAGACCTACCATTGTAATAGGCAATTTACTTTGGAATACTTCATTTGCGGCTTCTGGATCTTGATTAATATTTGCTTCAGCAACGGCAGTTACATTTCCAGGGATTGTTAAAGCACCACCCATTAAAACGACTTTACCAATTAATGTTTCAATTTTAGGATCTTTTTTTATGGCTAATGATAAGTTCGTTAATGGACCAGTAGGCACAATAATTAAATCTGATTGAAATTCATGTGCAGAATCGATAATAAAATCGATTCCAGATTCTGAGGCGTATGGTTGGCTTGATTTAGGGATTTTTATGTCACCTAAACCGTTCATACCATGTATTTCTTGGCTTATTTCTAAAGTATCAAAAGATTGAGTCGTGATTGAATGTTTCTCACCGAGATAAACTGGAATATTTGATTCACCTAATAAATTAAGTAAGTTCAAACTGTTTTGAACACCAGCTAGCATTTGCAGGTTACCGTAAGAACCTACAATACCAATTAAATCAATTTCGGTACTAGCGAGAGCATAGGCAATAGCCAATGCATCGTCAATACCAGTGTCTAAATCCAAAATCATTTTCTTTCTTCCCATAAATAAAACCTCCCCAATATTTTAATAACCTTAGTTTACCAAAAAAAGCGATAAATTGTTATCGTTTTCCTCTTTAATTAATGCATGAATGAATGCAATGCTTTATAATAAACTTTGAGAACTAAACAAAATTTGATGTAATTTAAATTTATTTAAAATATGAGGTGATAGTATGGCACAAGAAACATTGTTTGATTATTTAAAGAAGGAATTACCAAAAATTGATTTTGATGGTGATATTGTATTAGATTGGCAGAAAAAGGATCATACATTTACAGTAGATCTCACATTTTATGCTGAGAATAAGTCACAACAAGCAATTCTTGATATTGAAGGTGTTAACTCAGAATTACCCATTATTTCATTTGGGGATGCTATATTACTCTATGATGAAGAACGTTTTGACTCAAAGGAAGTTGAAAAAGAGTATTTAACAACATTACCCTTTCAAGGGAAATCGGGTTGGGAACGCTCAGAGGCAGCAGCATTTATTAACTATTTACAAATTGTACTAGACAATGGTCAAAGTGATTTGTTAGATTTTTTGAATGATGATGATGCTGAATTCTTTGAACTAAGTTGGTCAGCTAGCGATTTTGAAAAAATTCAAAAAGCACAAAGTACAGAAAAAAGTATGCGATTAATTTATCCAAAATTTTAGGAGGATTTCAATTTGAAATGGACAGAAGTAAGTATCTCAACAAGTAGTGAAGCTGTAGAAGCGGTTTCTAATATTTTAATTGAAAGTGGTGCTGAAGGTGTCCAAATTGATGATTCAAAAGATTTTGAAAAATTAATGCAGGATAATTTAGACGGGAACGATTTTACATCAGTTGAGCACCAAAATGATGGAGCAAAGATTTCTGCCTTTTTCCCTGAAACTATTTTTATTCCTGAAATATTGCCAACTATACAGAGTAGGGTTAATCAATTAGCTGATTTTGGACTTAATCCGGGACGTGGTCTGATTGAATTGAATGAAGTGGATGACCAAGGTTGGGGATTGGAATGGCAACAATACTACCATCCGGTTAGAGTTACCCGATTCCTAACAATAGTACCAAGTTGGGAGAAATATCAGGTGGTCCAACCTGATGAAAAAGTGATACGTTTAGACCCTGGTAAAGCATTCGGTACAGGAACACATCCCACAACCCGGCTAGCTTTGGTAGCACTAGAGCAAGTAATACGTGGAAATGAATCTATGATTGATGTTGGAACAGGTTCAGGTGTTTTAAGTATTGCTGCAAAACATCTTGGTGTTGGTCATATTGATGCGTATGATTTGGACGATATTGCAGTAGATGCTGCCGTATTAAATTTCAACTTAAATCCAATTGCAAATCAGATACATGTAGCAGCTAATGATTTACTAAATGGTATTGATAATAAGGTTGATTTAATTGTGGCTAATATTTTGTCCGAAATTATTGTACCGTTAATTCCGCAAGCTAGAAGAAATTTAAATCCAGGTGGCCATTTTGTGACATCTGGGATTATTGCAGATAAAGTCGATTTAATCAAGGAGTCACTGGTAACTGGTGGATTTGAAATACAACAGATTTTAAATATGGGTGACTGGTTCTCAATTATTGCAGTTAAAATGGATTTGGAAGGTTAGGTAGTAAAGATGCAGAGATATTTTTTGAAATCTGATGAGTTAATTTTAACAGATGAGGATTTTCATCATGCAATTAAAGTTATGCGTTTGGCTGTTGGTGATCAAGTTGAACTCGTTAAGCAATCAACAGAGGTTGTTGTTGCAAAGATGAAACAGGTTACTGAAAGTTCAGCTACTTTTGATTATCAAAAGACAGTAGAAACATTAGTTGAGTTGCCAGTAGAAGTAACAATTGCGTCGGCTCTTTCAAAAAAAGATAAGGCAGACTGGATTGTACAAAAAGGTACAGAAATGGGGGCTGCCCATTTTATATTTTTTAATAGTGATTTTTCTATTGCAAAATGGGATCAAAAAAAGCAGGCTAAAAAAATTGAACGTTTAAAAAAAATTGCTAAGGGTGCTGCAGAACAAGCACATCGAACTAAAATTCCAACGATTTCATACGCTAAAAAAATTGATGAGATATTTCAACAATCTTATGATATTCAGATTGTTGCATATGAAGAATCTGCTAAACAAGGTGAGGTTAGCCAACTAAAAAAATCATTTGATTTGATTGAACCTAATCAAAATATGATTGCGGTATTTGGTTCAGAGGGTGGTATTTCAAAATCAGAAATTGATAAGTTAGCTACAGCTGGTTATCAAAAGGTAGGCTTAGGACCTAGAATTTTACGTGCAGAGACTGCTCCGTTATACTTATTAGCGAGCCTTTCATTTGTTAGTGAATTAAGTTAAGTAAGGCATGAGAAAACGAAATGAGGAAATATTTTTGAAAAATTTTCTAAGCATAACAGCTGCATGGTACTTAACGGTAAGTATTGCCATCGGAATTGTGGTCCCGATGGTACTGACCTTAGTTAATGCAAACGATGTTATAAAAATTGGTGTTTCTTTATTTATAGTAAATGTCATTTTTTCTATCATTATTGGTGTTATTATTGGTAGAAATGATCATAGTTTGATTTTTAACTTTTTCTTTCCAGTTATTTTTGCAATAGGTGTGTTGTGCCATTTATTTCAAAGTATCACTATCTTTTTTGCAATTATTTATCTTTGTTTATCATTATTAACATGGGGAATTTCAAAAAAATAATACAAATACTTTATGAATACATGAGTACGCGGACTGCATTATGGAATCGCGTATTTTTATTTTATATAAAAAGAGGTGTGTAGATATGACAAAAGAAGAAATGTGGAGTGCTAGAGACGTTTTGGAAATCGTTGAAAGCTATATGAATGAAGAACATGTTGCATTTGTACAAAAAGCATGTGATTTTGCTACCTATGTTCATAAGAATCAATATCGTAAGTCTGGCGAACCATATATAATGCACCCAATACAAGTTGCTGGTATTCTTGCAGAATTAAAAATGGATCCGGAGACTGTTAGTGCAGGATTTTTACATGATGTTGTTGAAGACACACCAGTTACTTTAGGTGATGTAGGCGAACTTTTTGGTAAAGATGTGCAAGTAATTGTCGATGGTGTAACAAAATTAGGTCAAATTCAATATAAATCTCATCAAGAGCAATTAGCTGAAAATCATCGTAAATTATTGTTAGCGATGTCTAAAGATTTACGTGTTATTATTGTGAAATTAGCAGATAGGTTACATAATATGCGGACGTTAAAACACTTACGTCCAGATAAGCAACGACGAATTGCAAATGAAACGTTAGAAATATATGCACCATTGGCAGACCGTTTAGGTATTAGTACGATTAAGTGGGAATTAGAAGATAGTTCATTACGTTATCTGAACCCCCAACAATACTATCGAATTGTTCATTTGATGAATTCTAAACGTGAAGAACGTGAGGCTTATATTTCTGGAGCTATTGAAGAAATAAAAGTTTCCATTAGTGATTTAAAAGTTTCAAGCGAAATTTATGGGCGACCAAAGCATTTGTATTCTGTCTATAAAAAGATGAAAGACCAACATAAACAATTCTCTCAAATTTATGACCTCCTAGCTGTTAGAGTAATTGTTGGATCAATTAAAGATTGTTATGCGGTACTTGGGGCAATACATTCTAGATGGAAACCAATGCCTGGAAGATTTAAAGACTATATTGCGATTCCAAAGGCTAACTTGTACCAGTCTCTGCATACGACTGTTGTCGGACCAGAGGGACGTCCTTTTGAAGTTCAAATTAGAACAAAAGAGATGCATGAAATAGCTGAATTTGGTGTAGCAGCACATTGGGCTTACAAAGAAGGTGTGAAAGAGAAAGTTCAGCAAGATGACGCGGGTACAAAATTAAATTGGTTTAAAGAAATTATTGAATTACAAGATGAGACTGATGATGCTTCTGCTTTTATGGAAAGTGTTAAAGGCGATATCTTTGGTGACCGCGTTTATGTATTCACACCTAAAGGTGATGTTTTTGAATTACCCAAAGGTGCAGGACCACTTGATATGGCCTACAGTATTCATACTGAAATTGGACATCATACAACGGGTGCAAAAGTTAACGGAAAGATTGTGCCATTAGATTATCAAGTCAAAAATGGAGACATTGTTGATATCTTAACTAGTAAAAGTTCAATAGGACCAAGCCGTGATTGGGTTAATTTGGTGCATACAAATAAAGCTAGAAATAAAATTAAACACTTCTTCAAACTACAAGATCGTGTTGCTAATGCAGCTAAAGGTGAAGATTTATTGACGATGCAATTAATTGATTTAGGATTTGATCCTAAAAAAGTCATTACAAAAGAAAATATGAAACAGCTTTTGGATAAAAGACAATTGTCTGAATCAGATGACTTGTATGCTGCAATTGGATTTGGAGAGGTAGCAACGTTAGGTGTCGCCAATGCTTTAACGGAAGATATTCGCTCTAAAGAAGAAGAAGTTCGACAAGTTAATGAGCAGAAGGCAATCCTTGAAGAACATAAAGAAATGAAAAAACCAGACGTATCTGAAAAAAATCGTAAAAGTAGCCATGATGGTGGTGTTGTAATTGATGGCGTCGATAACTTACTTGTTCGATTAAGTCATTGCTGTAATCCTATTCCAGGAGATGACATTATTGGTTATATTACAAAGGGGCGTGGTGTTTCAGTTCATAGAACTGAATGTCCTAATGTTATTAAAGCTGAAGAGTCCGGGGAAAGAATTATTAGTGTTAAATGGGATAAAACCATGGATGATAAATCTAATTATCAATCTGATTTGGAAATCCAAGGGTACAATCGTTCTGGACTTTTGAATGATATTTTACAATCATTGAATAATACAACTAAGCAATTAAGCTCAGTTAATGGCCGTGTTGATAATAATAAAATTGCGACAATGGATGTTTCAGTTGGCGTAAAAGATATTGTTCAATTAGAAAGAATTATGGAAACTTTGAAAAGTGTTGAAGACGTTTATGCTGTTAAAAGGAAAATTCATTAATTTTCTAATGGAGGTACTAAAGAAGTGAAAATTGTTGTTCAACGTGTTAAAAAGGCTAGTGTTTCGGTAAATGGTCAGGTATTAAATCAGATTAATGTAGGATATCTTTTATTGGTGGGATTTAAGACGGGTGATACATCTACTGAGATAGATTATATGGTAAAAAAAATCTCTAATTCCAGATTATTTGAAGATGATATGGGAAAAATGAATTTAAGTATTCAAGAAATAAATGGAGAAATTCTATCTGTTTCACAATTTACTTTGTACGCGTCAACAAAAAAAGGGAATAGACCAAGCTTTACAGATTCTGAAGAACCTAATTTAGCTGAGGAACATTATGATGAATTTAATCAAAAATTGGCTGAAATAGTAACTATTGTTAAACCAGGTCAATTTGGAGCAGATATGGATGTTGAACTTATAAATGATGGACCAGTAACAATTATTTTTGATACAGAGAAAAAATAAAGGATGTATTAGAATCAACTCTAATACATCTTTTTGGTGTAAAGAATATTTGGAGGGTATAAAATGATAAATAATTATTTTTGGGACTTTGATGGGACGCTTTTTGATACTTATCCTGAGATGGTTAAGGCATTTCAAGAAGCGTTACGTTTACAAAATGTAATTGCGACTAGAACAGAAATTTATAAAATTATGCGAGAAAAATCTGTTAGACAAGCAATTCAAATTTATCAAGAAACAAATTTGAATTTAGATGTTGAACAATTGAGGGTAAGCTATGATGATTTAGAAAGACAGAGTCAAAAAAATGCAAAATTATTTCCTGGTGCAAAAGAAGTTTGTAAATGGGTGGTTGATAATGGTGGACAAAACTTTTTATTAACCCATAGGGATCAAAGCGCAATTGATATGCTTAGGGAAACAAATATTATTCATTTGTTTTCAGATTTTGTTACTTCAGATCAAAAATTTCCAAGGAAACCTAATCCAGCGTCACTTAATTATCTTGCAGAAAAAAATGCAGTTGATTACCAGAAAGCAGCAATGATTGGTGATCGGGAGTTGGATATTGCTGCAGGGCATAATGCAGGTATGAAGGGATATTTATTTGATTTTGATCAAATGATTTCAACAGTTGAAAAACCAGATAAGCGTGTATTGAAATTAATTGATTTAATACAAAAATAAGACAATGATAGTTAAGCATTGTCTTATTTATTTTGGATATAATTTGTTAAACCTTCAACGACTGATTTTGCTGTTTTTTCTTGAAAGCTGCTACTTTGGATTAACTTAAAGTCATATTTTGTATTAATGTACCCTAATTCTAGTAAGACGGATGGTTGTGTATTATCTCTTAGAACAAGAAAATCGCCAAATTCCGTTCCACGATTATCAAGACCGGTATCGTTTAATTCGGCATTTATTGAATTTGCAAGTGCTAAATCAGCTGTCTTATTATAGTAGTAACTTGTTAAACCAGTTGCTTCATCATCATTAGGCGATGAATCAAAATGGAAACTAATAAATGCATCTGCATTATTTGATTCTGCAAGTTTAGCGCGTGGGGCTAAATCTACATACGAATCAGAGTCTCGTGTTAAAATCACATTGGCGCCACGTTTCTTAAGAAGATAAGCTACTTTTTTTACAATTTGAAGCGTGTAGATTTTTTCTTGTTTATCTTTGATTGAAAGTGCACCTGAATCGTTACCGCCATGTCCGGGATCTAAAACAATCGTTGCTTCAGATAATTTAGTCACTTTGGCATTTTTTTTAGAAAGAATCCAGTTTGCTACCCAACCTTTTTTAGTATTTGGCAAACTTACGTATGACCAATTATTTTTTTCTCGAATAATTGTAATACGCTCACCTTTCTTAAGAGTGTCTAACACTTTATTTGACGTACTTGGTCCGGTACGTACATTAATATTGTCAGATGTAACAACGGTTTCTTTTAAATAAGTTGTCGTTTTTACAATACCTAAACATAGGGTACAAAAAATGATGATTAATAAAATGACTCTTGGCCAGTTTATGCTGAATCCATGTTTTCTATTTGTTGACATTTATGTACTCCTTTAACTATAGATATTGAATCTAAATATTAGTATACCAAATATTTGTTCAATAGTAAGAATCAAATTTAATAATATTGTAAGTTAAGCTGTACTTGACTTTAGAGAGTTACTCGAGTAACTTTATAATTAATAAAATATTAAAACCGATGAAAAAGAAATTAGGTTAGTTAAATTGTATAGAGAGTGAATAATTTGCTGAAATATTCACCATTTTTGCTAACCGAAAGACACTTTTGAGGTGCGTGTGGTTAAATCACATGTCGTTTAAGTTGCGTTAAGCTATTAGTAAAAAATTAAGGTGGTACCGTGCAAAAGCACCCTTGTCGTATTTAGATGAGGGTGCTTTTTTGTATATAATGCCACAAATAGGAGGATTTATAATGAAATTTCAACGTCCCAAAGGAACAGCAGATATAATCCCAGCAGATTCAAAAAAATGGCAATATATTGAAGAAACCGCTAGAAATATATTCTCAAGTTACCAATATGATGAAATTAGAACACCACTTTTTGAACATTTTGAGGTTTTTTCAAGAACTTCAGGTGATACTTCTGATATTGTAACTAAAGAAATGTATGATTTTAAAGATAAAGGTGACCGCCATATAACACTTCGTCCTGAAGGAACAGCTGGAGTTGTTAGAGCGTATGTTGAAAATAAACTTTATGGCCCAGAAATTCAAAAGCCATTTAAAACGTATTATATTGGACCAATGTTTCGTTATGAAAGACCTCAATCTGGACGCTTACGTCAATTTCATCAAATTGGAGTTGAAGCCTTTGGGGTTGATAATCCAACACTTGATGTTGAAGTTATGGCAATGGCAATTGATTTCTTATCAAAATTTGGATTAACAAATTTAAAATTAGCTATTAATACTTTGGGAGATAATGATAGTCGTGATAATTATCGTGACGCATTAGTTGCATATTTACGTCCCTTCGCTGATCAATTAAGTGATGATTCAAAAGCACGTTTAGAAAAAAATCCACTACGCGTTTTGGATAGTAAAGATAAAGGTGATCAAGAAATTGTTAAAAATGCACCATCAATTCTAGATTACCTTAGTGAAGAGTCACAGGCTCATTTTAACCAAGTAAAAGTGTTACTTGATGCATTGGAAATTCCATATGAAGTTGATTCAACAATGGTTCGTGGACTTGATTATTATAACCATACCATTTTCGAAATTATGTCTGATTCAAAAGCATTTGGTGGGAAATTTACGACCATTTGTGCTGGTGGACGATATAATGGCCTTGTTGAGCAATTAGGTGGTCCTGAAACACCAGGGATTGGTTTTGGCTTGGGGATTGAAAGATTATTATTAGTTCTTGAAGCTGAAGATGCAAAATTACCCGTTGAACAAAGTTTAGATGTTTATGTTGTTGGTATTGGTGAAGAAACGAATACTGAAACACTAAAACTCGTGCAATCAATGCGTAAGGCAGGTTATTCAATTGAAAGAGATTATTTAAATCGTAAACCAAAAGGTCAATTTAAATCTGCTAATCGTATGAATGCTCATTTTGTTATGACTTTAGGTGAGAGCGAACTAGAAACACAAACTTTGAATTTTAAAAATATGAAAACAAGTCAAGAAATTATATTAAAATTAGAAGATGTATATACTGATTTTTCGAAAGTATATGAAAAGGCATTAAAATTAGAAATGGAGGCTGATGGAGAATGAAAAGAACAACATACAATGGTTTAGTTGATGAAACTTTTATTGGTCAAACAGTTACATTAAAGGGATGGGTACAAAAAAGACGCGATTTAGGAAATTTAATTTTTATTGATTTACGTGATCGTGAGGGCATTGTTCAACTGGTTTTTAGTCAAGAATTTGATTCCGAAGCTTTAAAGATTGCTGAAGAGTTACGTAATGAATTTGTTGTTGAGGTTGCAGGAAAAGTGACACAACGGGATGCTAAAGCAATCAACCCAAGAATGAAAACGGGTAAGATTGAAGTTGAAGTTCATAATGCAGTTATTTTGAATAAAGCAAAAACACCGCCATTTGAAATACAAGATGATATTAATGTTGTAGATGATACAAGATTAAAATATCGTTATTTAGACTTACGTCGTCCTGAAATGCAAAAATCATTAATGATTCGTAGCCGTATTACACAATCTGTTCACAGCTACTTAGATAATCAAAATTTTATTGATATTGAAACACCATATTTAACAAAATCAACACCTGAAGGGGCTCGTGACTATCTTGTACCTTCCCGTGTCTATCCTGGGCATTTTTATGCATTACCACAATCACCTCAATTATTTAAGCAATTATTGATGAATGCCGGATTTGATCGTTACTACCAAATTGCTCGTTGTTTTAGAGACGAAGATTTGCGTGGTGACCGTCAACCTGAATTTACGCAAATAGATTTAGAAACATCATTTATGTCTGCTGAAGAAATTCAAGATTTAACAGAAGGTTTATTAAAACGTGTAATGAAAGATACTTTAAATATTGACCTCGAATTACCATTACAACGTATGACTTGGAATGAATCAATGGCAAGATATGGTTCTGAAAAACCGGATATTAGATTTGATATGGAATTAAAAGATATGTCTGCTGCAGTTAAAGATATTGATTTTAAAGTATTTACTAATACTTTAAACAATGGTGGACTTGTTAATGCTATTGCGATTCCTGGTGGTGCCGATAAGTATTCACGCAAAGCGATTGATGCTAAAACGGCTTATATTGAACGTTTTGGTGCTAAAGGGTTAGCTTGGGTAAAAGTAACTGAAGAAGGATTTAGTGGCCCAATTGCTAAATTTTTAAATGACCATGTTGATGCAATTAAAGAAGCTGCTGGTGCAAATGTCGGAGATTTAATTTTGTTTGTTGCTGACAAAGCAAGTGTTGTTCGTGCATCATTAGGTTACTTACGTAATGATATTGCCAAAGAGATGGATATGATTGATGAAAATAGATTCGCCTTCCTTTGGGTTGTTGATTGGCCATTATTTGAATACAGTGAAGACTTTGACAAATTTATTGCTGCGCATCATCCTTTTACTATGCCAAATGAAGAAGATATTCATTTACTTGATGAAAATCCACATGAAGCACATGCACAAAGTTATGATATTATTTTGAATGGTTATGAATTGGGTGGTGGGTCAATCCGTATTCATAAACGCGATATTCAAGAAAAAATGTTTAAGGCTTTAGGATTTACTAAAGAAAGTGCGGAAGAACAATTTGGATTTTTCCTAGATGCACTTGATTATGGATTCCCACCACATGGTGGATTGGCTATTGGGTTAGACAGATTTGCTATGTTATTGGCAAAGAAAGATAACATTCGCGAAGTTATCGCGTTCCCTAAAAATTCAAAAGCATCAGAGCCATTGACGAATGCGCCTAGTCTAGTTGCAAGTAAGCAATTAGATGAATTATCGTTAAAAGTTGAAGAAAATAAATTAAAATAGACGTTTAAAAGACTAATGATTAAACTCATTAGTCTTTTTTAGGCATAAAAATATCAATATTATGTTAAGTGATTTATTATTATCATATATTAAGAGGGGGAATGATGATAATGAGTGAAAAAGCAATATTCGCTGGTGGTTGTTTTTGGTGCATGGTTGAACCGTTTGAAGAACAAGCAGGAATTTTAAATGTCGTATCTGGATATACAGGAGGACACACTAAAAATCCAACATATGAAGATGTTGTATCTGAAACAACGGGGCATACTGAGGCAGTTGAGATAACATTTGACCCTAAAAAAATTAATTACGCTCAGCTTGTTGAGATATATTGGCAACAAACAGATCCAACTGATGCGATGGGGCAATTTCAAGATAGGGGTAGTTCATATCGCCCAGTGATTTATACACTAAATGATGAGCAAAGAAAAATTGCGGAAACTTCAAGACAACTATTGATTGATAGTCATAGATTCAAAGAACCAATTGTTACAACTATAGAAGATGCAGGTCCATTTTATGCTGCTGAGGATTATCATCAAGAGTTTTATAAAAAGAATCCAAGAAGATTTGCTATGGAAGAAAACGGTGGACGGAATCAATTTAAACAATCTGTCTGGAAATCTAAATAAGTTAAAAGAGTCTTTTCGAATGAATTTTGAAAAGACTCTTTTTGTATAGATTAAGATTTACTTGATAAGTAAATGTCTAACTGTATCTGACCGTAATGAATGGTATAATATTCGTAACTTGTTAAAATGAAATGTGAGGTTTTTTGATCATGGACGATCTGCAACAAATTTTTAAGAAACATTCATACGCGGCCAAAGCTTCAACAGCATTTATATATGCGATATTAGTTTCGGTTGCGATGAACTTTTTTTGGACACCAGGAAAAATATATGCCTCTGGTATTACGGGGTTAGCGCAATTAGTAGCAACCCTCCTTAGTCGATATGCACCATTTCAAATATCGACTGCGTTACTCTTATTTCTTTTAAATGTACCAATGTTCATTTTGGCTTGGAATAAAATTGGTCACCGTTTTACTGTGTTTACTTTTCTAGCAGTTGTATTTTCAAGTATTATGATCAAAGCAATTACGCCAGTAACGTTAACAACGGATCCTATTATTTGCGCGATATTTGGTGGAGCTGTTAATGGATTTGGTACTGGATTAGCGCTTAGAAATGGAATTTCAACTGGTGGATTAGATATTATTGGCTTAACAATTAAAAAGAAAACAGGTAAAAGTATTGGAACTATTAATATTATTTTTAATGCTTTTATTGTTCTAGCAGCCGGTTTTATTTATGGTTGGCCATATGCTTTTTATTCTGCATTGGGATTATTTGTTAATGCTAGAGTCATGGATATGGTTTATACAAGACAACAAAAAATGCAAGTTATGATTGTGACGAGTCGTCCTAAGAGTGTGATTGATTCAATACAAAATCATATGCGTCGTGGAATCACAATTGTTAACGATGTTGAGGGTGCTTATCATCATGATGATAAGACACTTTTAATTACCGTTATTTCGAGATATGAACAAAATGAATTACATGATGCAATGGAAGAGTCAGACCCGGTCGCATTTGTTAGTATCTCAGAAAACGTTCAGATATGGGGACGTTTTTATGAGCAAGCATTATAAATAAAACTAAAGGATTAATAAGTTATGCAAATTAAAAAGATAATCTACTTATTTCTCATCAGACTATTTTCGTTACTGAATTTCTCTAAAAAAAGTACTAATATCAGCTATTTAATGAGTTTCGGTGGTAATAGTGACTTCATTCGGAAATTAAATCAAAGATGTTTAGATAATAATCAACATTTAATCATTTTTTATCGACCTTCTATGAAGTTAGAAATTAAGAATATCGAAGACTTAAATATTGAAACCAAAATATTTACTGAAAATATTTCTTTCGTATTAAATTTAATCCCTCTGATTTCTAAGAGTAACTTAATTTTTGTCGATAATTATTTTGCTTTTTTAGCCACAATGCATACAAAAAAAACAACCAAAATTGTTCAACTTTGGCATGCAAATGGGGCAATTAAATCGTTTGGTTGGGATGAGCCTAAGACAGCTGATCGATCAGCTGAAGATAAAAAACGATTTCAATCTGTCTATAATCAATTTGATGATTTTATTGTAGCGTCAGCTAAAATGGGGTCAGTATTTAAGAAAAGTTATCATGTTTCTGATAATCACATTTTAGAACTTGGATACCCTGCTACAGATAAATTTAAAGATAGCAATTGGATAAAATTAACAAAAAAAAATATTTTTAGTAGCCACCCAGACTTAATTAAGAAAAAAATCATTTTATACGCACCAACATATAGAGAAGATATAAATGGGGAAGTTATATTAGAAATACCAGATGATTTTTCTAATATTCAAGAATTATTAAATGATGAAACTAAGTTAATTATTAAATTACATCCGCATTTAAAGGACAAAGAGCTTGCCTTTAAAAAATTATTATCTAAGAATAATGATATTTTATGGGTGGATGAATACACAACTGGAGAATTGTTGGTCATCACAAATTGTTTAATTACAGATTATTCATCGGTTATTTTTGATTTCAGTTTATTGCCAAACGCTGAACGAGTTTTATTCTATTGTTTTGATTTAAAGAATTATGAAAGTAGTATTGGGATTCAATCGGATTTTAATAACTGGGTACCAGGACCGATTGTGCAAACAATGAGTGAACTAGTTGCTACTTATAAAGAATTCAAAAATAGTGATAGACAATTAGCAACATTTAATTTATTATGGAATACATCTAATGATGGGCATGCGACAGAGCGTGTTCTAGATTATTATTTTACTTAAATAAGGAGCGTCAATACATTGAAAAAAGTTATTTCAATTATAAAAGAACAATTTGAAAATTTACCAATTATATTTCGAGTTTCAAAATATGAAGATCGAGCAAGTTACCAAAGTCATTATTTAGGAATTGCATGGGAGTTTTTAAACCCAATGATTCAAATTGGTATTTACTATCTTGTTTTCGGTGTTGCCTTGCACGCTGGACAACAGATAGATGGGGTTAATTATTTTGCTTGGATGATGGTGGGTATCGCCCCATGGTTGTTTATGAATTCTAGTGTACTTGGTATGTCTCGTAGTGTTTATGAAAAAGTTGGATTAGTTGCTAAAATGAAATTTCCAGTTAGCGTACTACCAACAATTCGTATGGTCAGTCAAATGACTGCGTATTGGGTTATGTTCGGTTTTAGTATTATTGTTTTATTATTATCAGGTGTAACGCCCACTTTGTATTGGTTACAGTACATTTATTATTTTATCTGTATGATTGCATTTTTATTTGCTTTCGGTATTTTTAATTCAACCATCTCAATTTTAGCTCGTGATTACTATATAGCACTCCAATCGATTATGAGGGTTTTATTTTACATGTCAGGTATTTTATTCAATTTAAATTCTGGTAGTTTTCCTAAAGTTTTTGTTAGAATTCTACAAATAAATCCGTTTAACTATTTAGTCGCAGGGTTTAGAGAAACTTTCTTGAGCGAAGGTTGGTTTTTTAATAATCCAACACAACTATTACTATTTTGGTCAATCACATTAATGTTCCTCTTAATAGGATCACATTTACACTATAAATTTAGAGCTCATTTTGTTGATTTAATTTAAATATAAAAGATTTAGAAAACTTCCTGTCAGGTGAGTATTCTAAATCTTTTTTTATAATCAATGTTATAATACAATCAAGTTAAAATGCGAAAAGGGGTAAGGATAATGTTGATAGGATCACATGTTAGTATGAAGGGAAAAGATATGTTACTTGGTTCCGCCGAAGAGGCTTCGAATAATGGAGCAAGTACATTTATGATTTATACGGGAGCACCTCAAAATACAAGGCGAAAAGATATTTCAGAGATGAATATTCCAAAAGGTAAAGCCTTTATGGTGGAACATGGATTAAGTGATATAGTTGTTCATGCCCCTTATATTATCAATTTAGGAAATACAGTTAAACCAGAGAATTTTACATTTGCAATCAATTTTTTGAAAGCTGAAATAGATAGGGCCGAAGCATTAGGTGCTACTCAAATGACTCTCCATCCTGGTGCTCATGTAGGTGCGGGAGATGAAGCTGCAATTAAACATATCATTGAAGGATTAAACGAAGTTTTGACTTCAGACCAAAAAATTCAAATTGCTATTGAAACAATGGCGGGCAAGGGTACAGAGGTTGGACGAACATTTGAACAGATTGCACAAATGATTGATGGTGTGAAGTTGAATGATAAATTATCTGTTACGTTTGATACATGTCATACTAGTGATGCTGGATATAATATTAAAGATGACTTTGAATCTGTTATAGAAAAGTTTGATGATATTATTGGAATTGATCGATTGAAAGTCTTTCATATTAACGATTCAAAAAATGTTCAAGGAAGTCATAAAGATAGACATGCTAATATTGGCTTTGGTGAAATTGGGTTTGATGCATTAAATAGTATTGTACATGACGAAAGATTTAGTAAGGTACCTAAAATATTAGAAACACCATATGTAGGTGTAGATAAAAAAAATCAACAATCACCATATCAAAAAGAAATTTTGATGTTTAAAGAAAATACCTTTAATCCTAATCTATTAACGGAACTTGGGTTAAATTAAAGCTGTTTATTGATTTAGATCAATTGATTTATGCTTAATTTGTTAAAAAAAAGTATATTTTTTGTATTATCTCAAATATTTTATAAAAGATTTATTGACGGCGATAAAGACTTTAGTTATAATGAACAAGGACAGTTCGACGATGCAACTTAATGCATAAAAAGACGGTTACATTCAAGCTCGGAGGGAGGGATATCTATGTCAAAGACAGTCGTACGTAAAAACGAATCTCTCGATGATGCTCTTCGTCGCTTTAAACGTTCCGTTTCTAAAACAGGTACATTACAAGAATACCGTAAACGCGAATTCTATGAAAAGCCAAGTGTGAAACGTAAGAAGAAATCCGAAGCAGCAAGAAAGCGTAAAACAACTAAGAAACGCTTCTAGTCTAGGGAGGAATCACGTTGAGTCTATTAGAAACACTTAATAACGATTTAAAACAAGCGATGAAAGCAAAAGACAAACAAACTTTAAGTACTGTAAGAATGCTTAAAGCAGCTGTTACAAACGAAGAAATTAAAGCAGGTCATGATTTATCAGTTGATGATGAAACTGTTTTATTGGCTCGCGAGTTAAAACAACGCAAAGAATCTTATGCAGAATTCAAAGATGCCGGTCGAGATGATCTTTTAGAAAATCTTGATATGGAAATAAAAATTGTCGAAAAATATTTACCTGAACAATTATCAGCTGAAGAAGTTACTGATGTCGTGAAAGAAGTTATTTCACAAGTTGGTGCAACATCAAAAGCTGATTTTGGAAAAGTCATGGGTGCGGTTATTCCTAAACTTAAGGGACGCGCTGATGGTAAGGTTATAAGTGAGACAGTTAAATCATTATTAAATTAGCGAAAAAGGAATTACAATTCAACTTGAATTGTAGTTCCTTTTTTTTTATGCTATTATTTGAGTTGAGTAACTTTGGGACATATAAAACGAATTTAAAGAGGGTTATTATGGATTTAGAAATTTTTGACCACACTAAGGCAGAACCAGAAAAAAATATAACATTAATTAAAGAAATTCTTAATTTTGCGGGTAAGAAAATAAAATTACCTGATGAAACAGAAATGTCAGTTACTTTAATGAATAATGAAGAAATTCACAAAATTAATCGTGAATATCGAAATGTAGATAGACCAACTGACGTCATCAGCTTCGCAATCGAAGAAGATGGAGATGATATGCCAATTATTTTTCCTGATGATGAAGGTATGGATATGCCTGAAATTGCTAAAAATATCGGTGATATCATGATTTCAACTGAAAAAGTTGCTGAACAAGCAGTTGATTATGGTCATTCTTATGAACGTGAATTGGGATTTTTGACAGTCCATGGGTTCTTACACCTAAATGGTTACGATCATATGGAACCTGAAGATGAAAAAGAAATGTTTGGATTACAAACAGAGATATTAGATGCTTATGGCCTTAAACGATAAGCGCCAAGTTAAAAAAAATCGAACATTTTTGTTGTCACTAGGACATTCTCTAGATGGCCTTGTTACGGTTTTTAAAGAAGAAAGAAATATGAAAAAACATGTAGCCATGATGATACTAGTATCTATTTGTGCGGCAATTTTTCAAATTTCTGAAACAGAGTGGCTATGGCTAGCTCTTAGCATTAGTATGGTTATTATTAATGAAGTTTGGAACACAGTTATAGAGAATCTGGTTGATCTGACAACTGGTCATAAATATAATGAGATTGCAAAAAAAGTTAAAGATATGTCAGCTGCTGCTGTCTTACTTTCGGCACTATTTGCGATGATTGTTGGATGTCTTATTTTTATCCCACAACTGTTAGAATTAGTTTTTGATTAGTCAATTATAATAAAAGGTACATAAATAAGAGGAGAATTAATTAATGCAAAATAAAAAGTTTCATTCAGGATTTGTGGCAATTTTAGGACGACCAAATGTTGGAAAATCAACATTTTTAAACAATGTTATGGGTCAAAAAATTGCTATTATGAGTGATAAGGCACAAACGACCAGAAATAAAATTCAAGGTATTTATACAACAGATGATGCACAAATTGTCTTTATTGATACACCTGGTGTTCATAAACCAAAGAGTCGTTTAGGTGATTTTATGGTCAAATCAGCACTTTCAACACTTGGTGAAGTTGATGCTATTTTATTTATGGTTAATGCAACAGAAAAACGTGGACCAGGAGATAATTTTATTATTGATCGATTAAAAGATACTAAGAAACCAATTTATTTGGTTATTAATAAAATTGACCAAATTCACCCTGATGAAATATTAGCTATTGTGGAAACGTATCGAGAATCTTTGGACTATAAAGAAGTTTTCCCAATTTCAGCACTTAAAGGAAATAACGTCGATGAGCTTGTTGATTCATTAATTAGTGAATTACCTGAAGGACCCCAGTTTTACCCAGAAGATCAAATTACAGATCATCCAGAACGTTTTGTTATGGGTGAACTAATTCGTGAAAAAGTTTTACAATTAACACGAGAAGAAGTTCCTCACTCAGTTGCCGTTTTGGTTGAAGATATAAAAAAAGAGGACGAAGAAAAATTGCACATTTCTGCAACAATTATCGTTGAACGTCCAACGCAAAAAGGTATTATTATTGGTAAAGGTGGTAAAATGTTAAAAGATATCGGTGTTAAAGCTAGAAAAGATATCGAAACGATGCTTGGTGATCGCGTTTATTTGGAACTTTGGGTTAAAGTTCAAAAAAATTGGCGAGATAAACAGACTGATTTAAAAGCATTTGGTTACCGTGAAGATGACTATTAAGAAGTAACTAATGATCGGAACAAGATAATTTTTGTTCCGATTTTTATTTGCTCATGGAAAGGGGATGCATAGTATCGTTCAGAATAATGCAGATTTTGAAGGGATTTTACTTTATCGTAAAGAATATAAAGAACGTGATCTTTTAGTGAAATTTTTAACCGATCGTTATGGTAAAAAAATGTTTTTTATTAAAGGTGCTAGAAAACGAGGATTCAAATTATCTGCTGCTTTACTACCATTTACAATCGGAACTTACAGTGGGAGTATAAATGACAACGGATTATCATTTATTAATACTGCTAAAGAGTTTGAACAATTTCAAACGATTTCACAGGATATAATCAGTAATGCTTATACCATTTATATTTTTAGTTTAATTGATGCTGCATTCAAAGATAACGAACCCATCTCTGTTTGGTACCGAAAAGTTGTGACAGCAATTCGATTGATTAACGAAGAATTTGATCCAGAAATTATTACAAATATTATTGAAATTCAGCTATTAACAGTTTTTGGTGTACAGCCTCAATTGCAGGTCTGTGCAGTTGGTGGCGAAACGCAGGGAGAATTTGATTATTCAGAATCTTACGGTGGGCTACTGTGTTCTAAACATTGGTATCTTGATAATAATCGACTTCATGCTACTCAAAAAACAATTTTTTATTTGAGACAATTTTCTGTAGTGAATCTTGATAAATTAAATTCAATCAAGGTTGCTGAGAGTACCAAAAAGGAATTACGTCGTATTATTGATGTTATTTATGATAATAGTGTTGGATTAAATTTGAAAAGTAAAAAATTTATCGATGGAATCAGTTCTTGGCCAGTCTCATTAAAGAAAAATACTGAAATATAATTGACAAATACTTATTTCTAAACTATGATTATAGAGAAATAAATAGCGGGATTATGATGAAAAAGGGTAAGAATAGTTATTAAAGCGAACTTAGGATTAGTGCAAGCTAAGTAATTAATTATTTTTATTGGCATTTTCGGAGTCCTTTGTTAATGAAGCTGCTGGTTGAATTGAACCAGAAGTAGGGTGGAACCGCGATATTAAAATCGTCCCTATGTGGTCTATAAGACTGCATAGGTTTTTTTGTGCTTAAAAATAAGGAGGAATACTATGTCAAAAAAGTTAGCTGTTCAAGATATTATTATGACATTACAAAAATTCTGGGCTGATCAGGGTTGTATGTTAATGGAGGCTTATGATACAGAAAAAGGTGCTGGAACTATGAGCCCTTACACATTTTTACGTGCAATTGGACCAGAACCATGGAATGCTGCATACGTTGAACCTTCAAGACGTCCTGCAGATGGTCGTTATGGCGAAAATCCCAATCGTTTGTACCAACATCATCAATTTCAAGTTGTGATGAAACCATCTCCTGCAAATATTCAAGATTTATATTTGGATAGTTTGCGTGCATTAGGTATTGATCCAGCTGAACATGATATTCGATTTGTTGAAGACAACTGGGAAAACCCATCAATGGGTTGTGCTGGTGTTGGCTGGGAAGTTTGGCTTGATGGTATGGAAGTTACACAATTTACTTATTTCCAACAGGTTGGTGGATTAGAGGTACATCCCGTCACTAGTGAAGTTACTTATGGTTTAGAGCGCCTTTCTTCATATATTCAAGATGTTGAGAGTGTTTATGATCTTGAATGGGCTGATGGGGTCATGTACGGCGACATATTTAAAGAACCAGAATATGAAAATTCTAAATATTCATTTGAAGAAAGCAATCAAGAAATGTTATTTAATTTGTTTGATGTATATGAAACAGAAGCCAAAAAACAGATTGCCAATGGGTTAGTTCATCCGGCATACGATTATGTTTTAAAATGTAGTCATACATTTAATTTATTAGATGCTCGAGGAGCCGTTTCTGTTACTGAACGTGCTGGATATTTAGCAAGAATTAGAAATATGGCTAAATCAATTGCTAAAGTTTTCGTACAGGAGCGTAAAAAATTAGGCTACCCATTACTAAAAGATGAAAAACTTCGTAGTAAATTATTAAAGGAGGATAAATAAGATGACACATTCCTTTTTATTAGAAATTGGGTTAGAAGAAATTCCTGCTCATGTTGTTACACCTAGCCAAAATCAATTGGCTAAACGTGTAGGTGACTTTTTAACAGAGCAACGGTTATCATTTGACGAAATAAAGGCATTCTCAACACCCAGACGTTTAGCTGTTGAAGTGACTGGTTTGGCTGATAAACAAGCAGATATTCAAGAAGAAGCTAAAGGACCTGCAAAGAAAATTGCCATGGATGATGAAGGAAATTGGTCTAATGCTGCAAAAGGCTTTGTCCGTGGACAAGGAGTAACAACAGACGATATAACGTTTAAAGAATTAAAAGGCGTTGAGTATGTCTATGTAAATAAATTTATCGCTGGTAAATCTGCCAAAGATATTTTGGTTCAGATTAAAGATGTGATTGAAGCGATGACATTCCCAACAATGATGCACTGGGCAAATTATGACTTTAAATATGTTAGACCAATTCGTTGGATAGTTGCGTTACTTGATAGTGACGTTATTCCATTCAGTATTTTAAATATTAAATCTGGCCGCCAAACGCAAGGCCATCGTTTTTTAGGAGAAGCTGTAGATTTAGCCTCAGTAACAGAGTATGTTAAAAAATTAGAAGAACAATATGTAATCGTTGATTCTAATAGACGAAAAGAAATGATTAGAACACAAATTACTAATCTTGAAAATAATCAAGACTGGCATATTATTCTTGATGAGGATCTTTTGGAAGAAGTTAACAATTTAGTTGAATATCCAACAGTATTTTCTGGTCATTTTGATAAGAAATATTTAGATATTCCTGATGTTGTTCTAATGACTTCAATGAAAGACCATCAAAGATTCTTTTATGTGCGTGGCCAAAACGATGAAATCTTACCAATGTTCGTCTCAGTTCGTAATGGGACAGAAGCTAACATTGCTAACGTCGAAGCAGGCAATGAAAAGGTTCTTACAGCACGATTGGAAGATGCTGCATTTTTCTACCAAGAAGATCAAAAACAAACGATTAATGATTATGTAGAGCGATTAAAAAATGTCACATTCCATGATAAAATTGGATCAATGTCTGAAAAAATGGAACGTGTTCAATTAATGGCACAAATCATTGGTAAACGCCTTGGCTTAAATGACCATGAATTATCTCTTTTACAAAGAACAAGTGAAATTTATAAATTTGATTTGGTAACAGGGATGGTTGGAGAATTTTCTGAACTTCAAGGAATTATGGGTGAGAAATATGCCTTGCTAATGGGCGAAAATCCAACTGTTGCACAAGCAATTTCTGAACACTATATGCCAATTAGTGCTGATGGCGAACTACCTAAATCAAAAATTGGTGCAGTTTTAGCAATTGCTGATAAGTTGGACAGCATGTCAAGTTTCTTCTCAGTTGGATTAATTCCAACTGGATCAAATGATCCCTATGCACTTCGTCGTCAAGCGTTTGGGATAGTTAGAATTGTTGAAGATCGTCAGTGGCATTTTTCACCACTTGAGGTACTGAACGATATTAAGGAATTGGCAACGATACATCCAGATTTATTTACCAAGATGACTGTTGGCGAAAATGATAAAGATATTTTAAGTTTTGTTAATGATCGTATGAAGCAATGGCTTTCAAATAAAAACGTCAGTTATGATGTAATTGAAAGTGTTGTTGAAAGTACAGATGCAGATTTATTAGTTATGTCAGAGGCCGCTGTAACCTTAGAAAATCATAAAAATGATAAGGATTTCAAGGAGACCGTTGAAGCAATCAATCGTGTATTAAAGCTAGCAGATAAAAATGAGGCAACTAATCTAGTTGTTGAACAAGTATTATTAGATAATACTGCTGAAAAAGATTTATTTGAACGAGTTGAAATAATCCAAAGTCAGTTGGCAGATTTAACGTCAGAGAAGTTATATACTACATTAAGCGAGATTCGTCCGCTAATTGAAAATTATTTTGACCAGACAATGGTTATGGTTGATGATACAAAAATTAAAAATAATCGCTTAAATCAATTGAGTTTAATTGCTAAGATGAGTTCAAAATTAGGTAATTTAAGTAAATTAAATATTAAGTAATATAAAAATGAGAATTTATCTGTGAAGATAAATTCCTTTTTTGTTTGGTAATAGAATCAGAATAGTCATATTTGACAAAAGTGTCTATTACTTGAAGCTAATAATTGTATTTATGTCAAATAAATGCTATTATTATGGGTACTCAAAATATAGGTAACTTCGTATCGTTAGTTTTGGAGGTGAGTAGTTGGAATGAGAATACCCGAAAACGTAATTGAACAGGTGCGAACTAGTGTGAATATTACTGATATCATTAGTCAGTATGTCGGATTAAAAAAATCTGGTAGTAATTTTATGGGTTTATGTCCATTTCATGAAGAAAAAACGCCTTCATTTTCTGTAAGCGAAGAGAAACAAATTTTTCACTGTTTTAGCTGTGGAAGAGGTGGGAATGTTTTTAAGTTCTTAATTGAGCTAGAGGGACTTAGCTTTCCAGAATCTGTCAATAAAGTTGCAGAATTTTCAGGAATGGATATCGATAGTAAATATTCTGAATCTCAGTCAGCAAGGACACAAGAATCAACTGAAAATCGTCAGTTAAAGCAAATTCATGATGACGGTGCTAAATTATATCAACACATTTTAATGAATACAGAAATGGGTCAAAAGGCATTAGATTACCTGCATAATCGTGGTATAACGGATGAAATTATCAAAACTTTCCAAATTGGATTTGCGCCTGGGAAATCGGTCTTACAAGATTTTTTTAAGGAAAAGAAAGTAGACTATCAATTATTAAGGCAGTCTGGACTATTTATTGAAAATCAAACAGGTGATTTGCGTGAACGATTTATTGATCGAGTGATGTTTCCGATTAGAAATCAAAATGGTCAAGTTGTTGCCTTTTCAGGTCGTCTGCTTGAAAAAAATAAAGAATTACCTAAATATTTAAACAGTCCTGAAACGCCTATTTTTAATAAAAGAGAGATTCTATTTAATTACGATTTGGCAAAAAAAGAAATTCGGACAGAAGGAAATGTTATTTTGTTCGAAGGATTTATGGATGTTTTAGCAGCATACCGCTCTGGAGTTAAAAATGGTGTCGCCTCTATGGGAACAAGTTTAACAAATGAACAAATTTATTTGTTAGAACGTTCAACATCACAATTAAATATTTGTTATGATGGGGATGAACCCGGGCAAAATGCAACAAATCGTGCTTTGAACCTGCTAGCGAATCAGACAAAAATGAAAGTTGGCGTGCTAGCCATTCCTAACGGTATGGATCCTGATGAGTTTGTTAAAAAAAATGGTAAAGAAGCGTTTCTGGAGTTAGCTCACTCTGCTCGAGAGACGGTTATTTCATTCAAAATGAATTTTTTGAAACGAAATAAAAACTTAAAAAATGAAAGTGAGCAAATTGATTATATTGATCAAGTACTACAAGTTTTAACTACAATTAAAACGCCGTTTGAGCAAGATATTTATATTAATCAGTTGGCAGATGAATTTAAAATTGATAAAGGAATTCTAAGACAACAGTTAATTGATTTAGTTGCCGTTCAACCAAAAGTAGTGCAACAAGTTAATCAAGTTCCAAGGGTTCGAACAGATGAACCACCTGTAGAAAATCGCTCAGAGGTCATGAGCGATGAAAAAATTGATCGTGTTGAAAGAGCTGAAAGATTATTGCTTTATCGTATATTACATGATCATACAGCTTGGCTGAAAATTCGATCAATTGATGATTTTAGTTTTGTTCATGATAGTTATCAGTTAATATATACGTTAGCTGAAGGCTATTTAGAATTACATGAGCAATATGAAATTGCTAGTTTTTTAGATTACTTGCCAGAAGAGTCTTCAAAGAGATTTTTAATGCAAATAGAGCTGATGACAGTTGCAGAAGAGTCTTCAGAGGATGAATTTGATGATTGTGTGTCCGTCATTATGAATGATTCGCCGATGGAACAATCAATTAATCAAGTTCGATCAGATCTTATGGAAGCAAATCGTCTTGGCAATACAGAACTAACCAATGAATTATCAGTTAAGTTAATTGCATTATATCAAAAACAACAAGTACCACGAACATCCATCTAAGGGAGGAATTATTAATGGTAAAAAAAGTAGAAAAAGTTGAAGAATCAGAATTTGACGAAAAAGGCTTTAAAAAAGCACAAACGAAGTTGATCAAGGAATATAAAGTAAAAAAAGAAATTAAGTATGATAATTTAACAGATGAACTAGCAACACCATTCCATTTAGATGCTGATCGTATGGATAAATTACTTCAAAAAGTCGCAGATGCTGGTATTGCTGTTGTTGATGAAGAGGGAAACCCAAGTGAACATAGTTTAAAAGCAGCTGAAAAAGTTACAAAGAAAGCTTTAAAAGACACATCAGCACCAACTGGAATAAAAATTAATGACCCAGTTAGAATGTATTTGAAAGAAATTGGTCGTGTTAACCTTTTAAAAGCTGAAGAAGAAGTTGCTTTAGCATTAAAAATTGAAGAAGGCGACGAAGAAGCAAAACAAAAATTGGCAGAAGCTAATTTACGTTTAGTTGTTTCAATTGCTAAACGTTACGTTGGTCGTGGAATGCAATTTCTTGATTTAATTCAAGAGGGTAACATGGGATTAATGAAGGCTGTTGAGAAATTTGATTATCGTAAAGGATTTAAATTCTCAACATATGCGACATGGTGGATTAGACAAGCAATTACACGTGCTATTGCTGATCAAGCACGTACAATTAGAATTCCAGTTCATATGGTTGAAACAATTAATAAATTAATCAGAATTCAACGCCAATTATTACAAGAACTTGTTCGCGAACCAATTCCTGAAGAAATTGGTGCTGAAATGGATATGCCAGCTATGCCAGCCGAAAAAGTTCGTGAAATTTTAAAAATTGCTCAAGAACCTGTTTCATTAGAGACACCAATTGGTGAAGAAGATGATTCACATTTAGGTGATTTTATTGAAGATCAAGATGCAACTAGTCCAGCTGACCATGCGGCTTATGAACTCTTGAAGGAGCAACTAGAAAATGTTCTTGATACATTAACAGATCGTGAAGAAAATGTTCTGCGTTTAAGATTCGGTCTTGATGATGGTCGCACAAGAACACTTGAAGAAGTTGGTAAAGTGTTTGGAGTGACACGTGAACGTATTCGTCAAATTGAAGCTAAAGCATTACGTAAACTACGCCATCCATCTCGTTCAAAACAATTAAAAGATTTCTTAGAATAAAAAATTTAAGGACCATTATAAAACGAAACCTGTTTTATAATGGTCCTTTTTTAGTTATAATAAGAAAAGATAAGATACGAAAGAAGAGGATCAAGAAATGGATGCACGACATTTATCAGATCGATTAGTTCGAGTTGCAAAATTTGTACCAAAAAATGCACGATTGGCCGATATTGGATCGGATCATGCTTACTTACCTGCGTATTTAGCTATTAATAAAATTATTTCATATGCTGTTGCTGGAGAAGTAGCTAAAGGGCCTTATGAAAATGCCGTAACAGAAATTAATACAGAACGATTAGACCACATGATAATGCCAAGATTAGCTAATGGGTTAAAGGCAATTAAATTAGACGATAATATTGATACTATCACAATTGCCGGAATGGGTGGCCCTTTAATAAAGGATATATTTACTGCCGATTTAGAAAAATTAACGGGTGTCCGTCGTTTAATTATTCAACCTAATGTTGGACAAAAATTAATAAGAGAATGGTTAATGGATCATTCATATCAAATTATTGATGAAGATATTGTCGAAGACGACCATCATGTCTATGAAATTATTGTTGCTGAGAAAGTTAACACTAAAATGAGCTACTCGATATTAGATTTAAAGTATGGACCTAAATTAAGAATTGAGCAAAGCGATGTATTCAAAGCTAAATGGCACAAGCAAATGGAAAAAAAGCGTAAAGTTTTAAAAAATTTTGAGGCAGCAAATAAAGTTCCTATTGATAAAAAAAGGATATTAGAAGTTGATATCAAAGAAATTGAGGAGATGCTGGGATGACAAAAATTATTGATTTAGTCAATCAATTCGAAGTATTTGCTCCAAAAAGTATGGCTGAAATTGGTGATCCAGTAGGCCTACAATTAGGTGATATTAATAATACTGTTACTAAAGTAATGACAACTTTAGATGTTCGTCCAGAAGTTGTCCAAGAAGCAATTAATAAAAATGTAGATTTTATTTTCGCACATCATCCATTAATATTTAGACCGGCAAAAAATTTGGATACTACGAATCCTCAAAATAAAATGTATGCCGATTTATTGAGTCATAATATAACAGTGTATGCAGCTCATACTAATTTAGACAATGTTACAGGTGGGATGAATGATTGGTTAGCGAGTCGTTTAAAATTACAAGAAACAATCCCGTTAGTGCATACAAATAGTTCAGATTATGGAATGGGTCGAATCGGAAATTTAACTAGTCCTATGACTGTTATTGAATTTTCTGAATATTGTAAGAAGCAATTTAACATAAGTGGATTAAGACTGATTTCTAATGATTTGACGCAATCAATTAAGCGTGTTGCAGTTCTAGGTGGTGATGGTGGTAAATTTTATCATGAGGCAATTAAGCAGCAGGCGGATGTTTACGTAACAGGAGATGTCTACTACCACACGGCTCATGACATGTTAGCAGAAGGGTTGTCAGTTATTGATCCGGGCCATCATGTTGAAAGTATCTGTAAAGCACAATTGAAACGGTTATTTGGAGAATGGAATCTAGAAAATAATTGGCAAATTGAGATTATTGAATCAGATATTAATACAGATCCATTTCAGTTTATTTAATTTTAAAATTAGAGTATGATTAGAGATATTAAATAATAGATTAGGAGATACGCTATCATGACAAAATATGAAGAATTAATTCCACGTTTTATTAAGTATGTTAAAGTAGAAACTCGTTCTGATGAAAATTCAGGGGTAACTCCTTCAACGCAAACTCAAGTTGAATTTGCGAAAGAATTAAAGGAAGAACTTTTACAAATTGGATTAAAGGATGCACGTATTTCTAAAAAAAGTGGGTATGTTTTAGCAACATTACCAAGTAATTTAGAAGCTGGTAAAAACGTTAAAGCGGTTGGTTTTATTTCACATATGGATACAGCTGCATTTACAGCAGAGGGTGTTAACCCCCAATTCGTTGAAAATTATGATGGCGAATCTGATATTAATCTTGACGATGATGGTAAATTTAAACTAACTATTAAAGAATTTCCAAATTTAAAAAATTATAAAGGCAATACATTAATTACAACAGATGGTTCAACACTATTAGGATCAGATGATAAATCGGGAGTAGCTGAAATTATTACTGCTGTAGCTTATTTAGTTGCACATCCTGAAATTAAGCATGGTGACATTAAAGTTGGTATTGGACCTGATGAGGAAATTGGGGTAGGTGCTGATAAATTTGACGTAGCCGATTTTGGAGCTGATTTAGCTTACACTGTTGATGGTGGACCATTAGGTGAATTAGAATATGAAACATTTAATGCTGCTCAAGCAGTCGTTTCAATTCAAGGTAAGGAAGTTCATCCTGCAACTGCTAAAGGTGTTTTAATTAATGCAAGTAAGTTAGCAAATCAATTTGACTCATTATTACCACAAGATGAAGTACCTGAAAAAACTGAAGGCCGCGAAGGTTTTTACCATTTAATTTCAGTAGAAGGTACAGTTGATGAAGCAAAAATGGTATATATTATTCGTGATCATGATCGCCAAAAATTCGAAGATCGCAAAAAGTATATGATGGGTATTGCTGATAAAATGAATGCTGATTTTGATTCTGAACGTGTGACAATTGATATGGTAGATCAATATTACAATATGCGTGAAGTAATCGAGAAGGATATGACTGTTGTGACTGTTGCTAAAGAAGCTATGGAAAATTTAGCAATTAAACCGGATATCTATCCAGTACGTGGTGGGACAGATGGTTCAAAAATCTCATTCATGGGATTACCAACACCAAATATATTTGCTGGAGCAGAAAATATGCATGCGCGATTTGAATTTGTTTCAGTTGAAACAATGGAAAAAGCAACGGATGTTGTTCTAGAAATTATAAAATTAGTATCTGAAGAAACAAAATAGGTATTATTAAATAGTGTGGATGAGTTAAACTAGAGGACATATTGAGACCTTTCTTTCTCAAATTTTTCCTTATAGTCTTATAAAGCCAAAAAAAAGATAAACTAATTAGTTTATCTTTTTTTATTTATCTGATTTAGGATCTTTGAGAATGGCGTAGAGGCAATTTACGACAATTAAGCCGGTAACTGCAAAAATAATACCGATTAACAAAACTGGTGCAAACAATGTACCAGTTAGTGAGCTTACGATATAACCAATTACTTCACCAAAAATGAAGCCCCAAAAGAGAATTGTTAATTGTTTCATCATAGAACAGCACCTCACATTCAAAGCTAATTTTAGCACAAATAATTATTTTTGCAAAAGCTTTTTAGTGTCTATTGGGTATTGTTAAAAAGTTTTGTATAATAACATTAATAGATACGTGAAAAGGGGGATAAAATGTTTGTTCCGTTAAAAGTTAAAAGTTCATTCAGCTTATTACAAAGCACCACTAAAATTAATGATCTTGTTCAAAGTGCTAAAAGTAAAGGCTATAAAGCAATTGCCTTAACAGATAATAATACATTGTATGGTGCAATTGATTTTTATAATGCCTGTCAAAAAGCTGAAATTAAGCCAATTATCGGACTAACGTTAGATATCTCCGGTTTAATCGAAACAAACCATGAATATGAATTGACCTTTATTGCAAAAGATAAACAAGGTTATCAAAATTTAATGCAATTATCGACCTTAAAAATGACCTTAAATGATGATAAGTTAAACTTTAGTAGTTTAACTAACTATTTAGACGGTTTATTTATATTATCACCTAGTGAAAAAAGTGAATTTAGTTATTTAATTGAACAAAGTCAAATATCCGATGCAAAAGAATTATTAGCCAAATATCAAAGCTTAATAGGTTCAGAAAATATTCGAGTTGGCCTATCTCACTTAATGGATAAAATTACGGCACAATCAATTAAATCTTTAGCTCAAAATTTTGATATTCGTGTAATTGCGCTAGATGAAGTAGCTTATTTGGATGCTGAAAATCAGTTTGATATTGATGTGTTAAAGGCAATTAGTACTGGTGAAACGATTTTAATTAATAAAGTTGATGAACAAATTCAGGGAGAATATGCATTAAGAAATCCAAAAGAGATAACGGAGCAATATCAAGAATTGCTAATGGCAGATGCAATTCAAGAAACCCAAAATTTAGCAGATGAAACGTCTCTGGAATTAACATTCTCACAACCCAAACTACCTGAGTATCCATTACCTAATAATGAAACAGCACATAGTTATTTGAGAAGTATGTGTAATACTGGATTAAATGAGCGGTTTCCAAATGGTGTACCTAAGGAATATAAACAAAGATTAGAACTTGAGTTAAACGTTATTCAACAAATGGGATTTGAAGATTACTTTTTAATCGTTTGGGATATTATGAACTATGCTCATTCGCAAAATATTATAACTGGCCCAGGACGAGGGTCATCTGCTGGATCGATCACAGCCTACGTTTTAACGATTACGGATGTTGATCCAATTAAATATAATTTATTGTTTGAACGTTTTTTGAATTCAAAACGTGTTCAGATGCCGGATATTGATTTAGATATTCCAGATGATAAACGTGGACTAATCCTTAATTATTTACATCAAAAATATGGACATTATCACATGGCTCAAATTATTACATTTGGCACAATGGCAGCAAAACAGGCTTTGAGGGATGTTGGTCGAGTATTTGGTGTATCACCTTTTGAAATGAAAGGGTGGAGTGATTCAATTCCAAATGTTTTGAAAATTACGTTGACAGAGGCGCTAGCACAATCACAAAAATTACGTAATTTAGTTAATGATAGTTCCAAAAATAAAAATATTTTTACAATTGCGCAGCATATCGAAGGGATTCCAAGACACTACTCTACGCATGCAGCAGGGGTCGTATTGAGCCAAATTGATTTACGAGAAGTGGTTCCGTTACAAAATGGAAGTGAGGATATTCTTTTAACGCAGTATTCTAAAGATATAGTTGAAAATGTTGGTTTATTAAAAATCGATATTTTAGGTCTACGTAATTTAAATATTTTAGATCAAGCTGTAACACAGGTTAAAAAGAATTATCAAGCAGACTTCAATCCAGCATTCATTAATTTAGAAGATGAAAAAACATTAGCTCTTTTTAGATTAGGTGATACATCCGGTGTTTTCCAATTTGAATCTAATGGTATCAAAAATGTTTTAAAAAAATTACAACCAACATCTTTTGAAGATATCGCAGCTGTAAATGCGTTATATCGGCCGGGTCCGATGGAAAATATAGATACATTTATTGCACGAAAACATCATCTTGAAAAAATAACATTTCCGGACAATAGTTTAAAACAAATTCTTGAGTCAACCTATGGTGTATTAGTTTATCAGGAGCAGGTTATGCAGGTCGCATCAAAGATGGGTAATTTTACACTTGGTGAAGCTGATTTACTACGCCGAGCAATGAGTAAAAAGAAAAAAAAGACTATTGATGAAATGCGTACTCAGTTTATCAATGGGGCATATGATAATGGAATTCAAGAAGATGTAGCTAAAACAGTTTATAGTTATATTGAGCAGTTTGCTAATTATGGATTTAATCGTTCACATGCCGTTGCCTATAGTAAAATTGCTTTTCAATTAGCCTATATTAAAGCTAATTTTCCAGCTGCATTTTTTGAAGCTATTTTAAATTCCGTTGGTAATAATCCGCAAAAAATAAAAGAATACTTAGTGGAAGCAAAGCAATATCATGTAATAATTAAATTACCTGATATTAATATGAGCGAGGTAGGTTTTAGTTTAAGACAAAATATTGTTTTATTTGGATTAAATAGTATTAAAGGACTTAGAAAAGACTTTATTGAACATATCATTACATTACGGAAAAAAGAATTGTTCACAGATTTCCAATCCTTCCTGCATCGGATAGATAAAAAATATTTAAATGAGGAAAATATTTCAGCTTTAATATATTCTGGGTGTTTTGATCAATTTGAATATAATCGTGCTGAGTTGATTAGTGCTCTACCAGAATTAATTAGTAGTATTGATTTAAGTGGAAATAATACTAATTTATTTGAATTATTAACACCTAAGATAGCAAGACAATCAAACTTTCCATTAATGGTTCGATTAGAAAAAGAATCACAATATTTAGGTGCGTATCTTTCGGGACATCCGGTTGAGAAGTATCGGAAACAGCTAAATCAAAGCGATTTTAAAAAAATATCGGAAATATCTGATAAGACACATGTAACCATTTTAGTTAATCTTACGAGAGTAAAAGTTATTCGAACAAAGAAGGGTCAACAAATGGCCTTTGTAAATGGTTCGGATGAAACAAGTGAGATTGATTTGACAATATTTCCTGATTTATTTCGACAGAAAGAATCTTTACTTGAAAAAAATAAGGTCGTTGTCGTTTCGGGGGATGTTGAAACAAATAGAGGATTACAAATTATTGTTAAAAAAATAGAATTAGCAGATGATTATTTTAAACGAATAACTCAAAAAAAATGGTTTTTGAAGATTACTAAAGAAACAACAAATGAAAAAATAGAAAAATTAATGCAAACCATGAAAATAAGGTTAGGTCAAACACCGGTTATTTTGTACTATGAAAAAGACAATCGTAAAATTAGTTTAGATAGAACTTATTGGTTAAGGAACGACAAAGAAACACATACAGCGCTTACAAAAATATTAGGTTCTGAAAATGTCGTCATTAAGTAATTTATTCTTGAAAATACTGAAAATATTTTCACATTTAACAAGACAACTTTTCTGAAAAGTGTTAATATAGTGAGTGAAATATGTACTTAAATTACTTATTGAGGTGAAGAAATGAAACGCATTGGTATTTTAACAAGTGGTGGAGATGCGCCAGGTATGAACGCTTCAGTTCGTGCTGTTGCACGTCGTGTAATTGGTGAAGGATTAGAAGCATACGGTATTAATTATGGTTTTGCTGGTTTAGTTGCTGGCGATATTCATAAAATTGAATATGCTGACGTTGATGATGTTATTCAACGCGGTGGAACAATGTTATATTCAGCCCGTTATCCTGAATTTGCAACTGCTGAAGGACAATTAAAAGGTATCGAACAACTTAAAAAGTTCGGTATCGATGCTTTAGTTGTTATCGGTGGGGATGGTTCATACCATGGTGCTTTAGCACTCACAAAACGTGGATTTAACGCTGTTGGTATTCCAGGAACAATCGATAATGATATTCCTGATACAGATTTCACAGTTGGATTTGATACAGCTGTTAACACAGCTCTTGATGCAATTGATCGTATTCGCGATACTGCTCGTTCACATCAACGTACGTTTATCGTTGAAGTAATGGGTAGAAATGCTGGAGATATTGCTTTATGGTCCGGTATTGCTGGTGGTGCTGATGTTATTGTTATTCCTGAAAAAGGATATAACATGCAAGAAATTGCAGACAAGCTCAACAGTAACCGTGAACATGGTAAAGATTCAGGAATTATCGTATTAGCTGAAGGTGTTATGGGAGCTAGTGAATTTGCTGCTGAATTAGACACATATGGTAATTTTGAAACACGTGTGACTATTTTAGGCCATACACAACGTGGTGGCGTACCAACTGCCAAAGATCGTGTCTTAGCAAGTCGTTTTGGTGATTATGCTGTTCAACTTCTTATGGAAGGTAAAGGCGGATTAGCAATTGGTATTAAAGACAACAAATTAGTTGCTGAAGATATTGTTGCAACGCTTGAAGAACATAAACATCATACAGATTTGAGTCTTTTAGACTTAAATACACGACTTTCAACACCAAAATAATATAATACTGTTATTGTTATTTATAAATAATAAGTAAACTAAGAGGAGATCATAATCTAATGAAAAAAACTAAAATCGTAAGTACACTTGGTCCAGCCAGTTCAGATCTTGATACAATTGTTAAATTAATCGAAGCCGGTGCTAATGTTTTCCGTTTCAACTTTTCTCATGGTGACCATGAAGAACATTTAGGTCGTATGACATTAGTTCATGAAGCAGAAAAAATTACTGGTAAAATGGTTGGTATCATGCTTGATACTAAAGGTGCAGAAATCCGTACTACTGTTCAAAAAGAAGGTAAAATCAACTTTGAAATTAATGATATTGTTCGTATTTCAATGGATGATTCACTTGAAGGAACAAAAGAAAAGATTGCTGTTACTTACCCAGGTTTAATTGAAGATGTTCATGTTGGAGGCCACGTATTGTTTGATGATGGTCTTATCGATATGAGAATTGATGAAATTGATACAGCTGCTAACGAATTAGTAACAACTGTTATGAATTCTGGTCGTTTAGGTTCACGTAAAGGTGTTAACGCTCCTGGTGTATCAATTAACTTACCTGGTATTACTGAAAAAGATTCAGACGATATTCGTTTTGGTTTAGATCAAAACATTGATTTCATTGCTGCAAGTTTTGTACGTAAACCAGCTGATGTTTTAGATATCCGCGCTTTACTTGAAGAAAAAGGAATGGAACATGTTCAAATCTTCCCTAAGATTGAATCACAAGAAGGTATCGATAATATTGATGCTATTATGGAAGTTTCTGAAGGATTAATGATTGCCCGTGGCGATATGGGTGTTGAAATTCCTGCTGAAAATGTTCCTTTAGTTCAAAAAGACTTAATCAAAAAATGTAACGCTTTGGGCAAACCAGTTATTACTGCTACTCAAATGCTTGATTCAATGCAAGAAAACCCACGTCCTACACGTGCTGAAGCATCTGATGTTGCTAATGCCGTATTTGATGGAACAGATGCAACAATGCTTTCAGGTGAAAGTGCTAATGGTGACTACCCTGTAGAATCAGTTGCAACAATGGCTCGTATTGATGAAAAATCTGAAAATGCATTGCGTGCACATAGCTCATTTGCATTAAATGAATTTGACAAAAATGATGTTACTGAAACTATTGGTCGTGCTGTTGCTGAAACAGCTGATAGCTTAGGTATTAAAACTATCATCGCTGCTACAAAATCTGGTCAAACAGCACGTATGATTTCTAAATACCGTCCTGACTCAGATATTTTAGCTATTACTTTTGACGAACAAACTCGTCATGGTTTATCAGTTAACTGGGGTGTTCACCCAATCATTGCTGAAAAACCAGCATCAACAGATGCATTGTTTAGTTTAGCAACTGAAAAAGCTAAAGAATTAGGTTTCGCTAAAAAAGGTGACCTTATCTTAATCACTGCTGGTCTTCCAGTTGGTGAAAAAGGAACAACAAACAGTTTGAAAGTTCAATTAGTAGACTAATTATATTAAGGTTCAAGTACATGATGAACCTAAGTTAGTATATCGGTAAGACATTGGTGACGAAAAATGTTATTGGGTTAATCATGAATATAATTGACTAATTAAGATAATATTGATCAGGTTGTATCAATCCTTACTTGAATATTTTAAAATTGGAAAAGGGGCTGTGACATAAGTCCCTTCAATAAAGTTCAAAATAAGGCTCCGGAAATCATTTTTTGATTTCTGGAGCCTTATTTCTTTTTATTTAAAAAAATATAGAAAACAGAAGTATTATTTACCTCCTAAACTGGCTAATTTTTGGATATTTAATGCCATTACTATCAAACCTGCTTCCTTTTTAACCTTCTCAATCCCTCGCAATAGAAATTGATTGAACGGCAAAGAGGCCTTCATTCGACCAAAAACGGATTCTACATCAATTTTACGGTGCGCGTAAATTTGACCCGTTTCTGGTTCAGAAAGTCGTTCACATTGTTGTGCCTTAAAATATTCCCAAGATCCGTTAACTTGAATCTTACGACGTGCACCTCTAAGTGTTTTAGCCGCAGGAATAATTATCTGATTCTCATCTAGTAACTCTGCTTGATATTCTTTAAATTCACGAACTATTCCATATTTATCGGTTCTTTTCCGATACGCTTTAAAGTTAAATCGCACGCCGTGCGGATCAATATAGTAATCATTATTTTCATGATAATCCCAGTTCATAACTTTTCTATCATCAGTTCGCCATTTTTTGCTTTGTTCTCTAATCATGGTACCGTAAGGAATTATAGCAGTTTGATTTGGTAATTCATCTTCAATGAAACGATAGTTTGATTCTGATCCATATCCGGCATCGGCAACAATGTATTTATCTAATTTATTATGAGTACTTAACGTTTTAAGAAACGGTTGAAGTGTTCTAGTATCTGTTGGATTTTGAAATAATTGGTAGCCCAAAATAAATTGGTTACTGGTCGCAATTTGTAAGTTATAAGCTGGCTTAAGTTGACCATTTAACATTGGATCTTCTTTAATACGCATAAAAGTTGCATCATGATCAGTTTTAGAATAGCTATTTCGAGTACCGTATATTTTCATTTGTGCTTCATGTTCACTTAATTTATGTTGGCGTTTAGTTAATTGATTCTTCTTAGATTTTAGGGTTCTTCGAATTCTTTTAGCTGGATTGGGACTTATCTTCTTAGTTCTTGAAACTTCCTGGTCTAATGCTACTAATTTCTGATCAAGTCGATCGATAACTTCTTCAATCATTTCTAGTGTTAGATTGGAGCCTTCTGGGACTTTACAAGCAGCATGCGCTGTTTTTAATTCAACTAGTAGCTCTAAAATCGCTTCGCGATTCATTTGATCAAAACGTATTGTATTCTTTTTCCAAATAAAACTATATTTATTAGCATTAGCCAAAACCTTAGTACCATCAATAAAGATGGCATCACTAATCATATTTTGTTGTCGTAAATATTCGACTAAGGTATCTAAACTGCGATCAATTAAATCAGTTAATTCATTCGACGTTCTAAATCGGACAATAGTTCGGTAAGATGGCATTTGCTCTTGTGTTAACCAACGTGCCGATAAATTTTCTTGTGCTAGTAAGGCGACCCGACGACTACTAAAAACACCTCGAGTTATAGCAAAAAGATATAACTTCAATAAAGCTGAAAGATTATATTCACGGGGGCGACCAAAAAGATAAGGTTCTTTTATTTCTAATTTTTCGATTAGCGTATTGATATAACACGCAGTGTTATTCTTTTCTGGTATATAGTCAGTTGAGATGGCTAAACAAGTCTGATTTATGTTATAATAATTTTGCATTTTTAAGTCCTTTCGAGGATTAAATTAAGGAGCATTGGGGGTCGAAGGCCAGTGTTCCTTTTTATTTTTCTAATTAGATAATATATTAAAAAGTAGTAAAAAGAAACAAGTCTCCCGAAATCAAAAAAGATTTCGGGAGACTTGTTTAATATCATATTGAAGAGACTTATGTCACAGCCCCTTTTTTATTACACAATATTTCTATTCAATTGGCTATTAAGCCTAATATCAGGTAAAATGTGAGTATGTAATTTTAAAATATGAATAAAGAAATATAAAATAATATTTTTTTGAATGGGAGAAATAAATGAGTTCAATAATGGGACAAGTTGTTACCGCAATGGTAACTGATGAGAATGATACAGAATTTTTAGTACAAAAAGATAGTATAACAATGCATTTATTGAAAGATGAAAAAAACAGTCAATTAGCGAACGGTTCGATGGTTACAGGCTTTGTGTATGAGAACGAAGATCATGATTTGAGTTTATCAACAATAATTCCTAGAGCTGGCATTGATCAATATGCATTCGGAGACGTTGTAAAAGTTAGAAGAGATTTAGGTGTCTTCGTTGACATTGGTTTACCAGACAAAGATGTAGCAGTTTCACTAGATGATTTACCAGAAATGAAATCACTTTGGCCAAAAGCTGGTGATCGATTAATGGTTGGACTTAAAATTGATGCCAAAGATCGTATTTGGGGTGATGTTGCGGACGAAGAAATGTTTCGATCAATTGCTAAGAAACCTGATGACTCATTAAAAAATAAAAATATGAAATTTACAGTTATTCGCTTAAAAATGATTGGAACTTTTGTAATTACTGATGATGATTATCTTGGATTTATCCATCCATCTGAAAGATTTAATGAACCTAGATTAGGTCAAGTATTAGAAGGACGTGTAATTGGAATTAGAACTGACGGTACAATTAATCTATCTATCAAACCACGTGCCTATGAAGCAATTAGTGATGATGCAGCAATGTTGATTGCTGCATTAAGTCATAATGATGAAAAAACATTACCTTTTACTGATAAAAGTAATCCAGAAGACATTAAAGAATATTTTGGTATCAGCAAAGGTCAATTTAAGAGAGCTGTTGGACATCTGCTAAAAGAGCGTTATGTTAAACAAGAAGATGGTAATCTTATTTTAATAAAAATGCCTGAGGAATTTGAAACTAATAATGATGAATTAATTAACGAAACAGATGATTAATAGAAAACTATTTTAGTAGGTAAGAGATAATAAATAAAATTATTTGAAAATATAATTTATTAGTTCAACGTTAAATTAATATATCGGTAACAAACAAGTATATTAGTTATTTTTAAATATATGAATTGTCTCATGAATGCCGTGCGTGTAGAGGAGAACAATAATGCTTATTAAGTATAAGAATGATTATGAAAAAATTGCGATGGGCTTGTTGTCATTTATACCTGACTTGAAGGATGTTACTAGAATTAATTTAGCAATTAAAGGTTATCAAGATACAGAAAATCGAGATTTGTATCTTTGGAAAAATGAGGCAGGTAATTTTACTGGTATAGTTGGTATTGAAAATGATGGCAACGTTGTCGTAGTTCGGGCAATATCATTGAGTCCAGATGAAAGACATAAAAAAGTTAGTTTTTTGATTCTGAACGCTGTATTATCGCTATATCCTGATAAAAAAATCATGGGTACAATTGATACTACAAAATTAATTGAAAAATGGGAAATGCAAAAAAATGAGTCAAAAATTTAAATCTATTAGTCAGGTAACATTAAAATTAACCTCTTTTGAAGGACCACTTGATTTGTTACTGCATTTAATCAAAGATTCTGAGATGGATATTTATGATATTCAAATTTCAGAAATAACAGAGCAATATTTAACTATTATTAAAGATACTACGAATATGTCATTAGATGTGATTGGTCAATATTTAGTGATGGCTTCAACGTTGATGAAAATTAAGAGTCAAATGTTATTACCGGCAGAATTTTCCAATGTAGAGGAAACTCAAACTGATCCAAGGGCAAGTCTAGTCGAACAATTAATTGAATATCAAATTTTTAAAGAGGCGGCTGGAGAGTTGAGCGTCAGGGAAAATAAACGTGCGAATTATTTTTCTAAGGAACAAAGTAGTATTCCTAAAAATAGATTTGATAAACCTCAACTTGATATACCTGGCCTGGATTTAGAAACACTTGAGAATGCTTTTAAAAGAGTTTTAATAAAGCAAATAAATCATCAACCAATTGAGAAAAAAATTAATGTGCAACTAGCATCACTCTCTGATAAAATATCAGAAATAAAAAAAATCATTCTAAATTCAAATAAGAGTTTAATATTTAGTGATTTTTTTGAAATAACAACAACGGTTGATGAAATTGTTGTTACTTTTCTGGCAATATTAGAACTTTCAAAATTAAACCAAATTAAATTGAAACAAGCAAATAGCCATGAAATGATTCAGATTTTAAAAATTGAACCATAGATTATTGTATTAAGGAGGTACGAAGGTGAGTCATTTAGCAAATATTGAAGGACTTTTATTTGTGAGTGGGGATCAAGGAATATCTCTAGCAGAATTATCTAGATTAACTGGATTATTGAAATCAGCAGTTAAAGAACAACTTGAAAAATTATCATTAAAGTATAAAAATGATATAAATTCTAGCTTGGAGCTAATTCAATATAATGATTGTTATCAATTAGTAACAAAAGAGAAATTAGCAGATTTAATTAAAGATTATTTTGAAAATCCTAATTCAAGAAGACTTTCTAATGCAGCACTGGAAACGCTAGCTATCATTGCTTATAAACAACCAGTGACACGACTTGTAATTGATGATATCCGAGGAGTTCAAAGTTCAGGATCACTGCAAAAATTGATTGCTTTAGATCTAATTCGTGAAAATGGACGTCTTGATGTACCAGGAAGACCTATTATATATGTAACAACGACGCAATTTTTAAATTATTTTGGATTAACTGAACTAAAAGAACTTCCAGTGATTAGTGAAAATCAAGATTTTGATGGAGAAATAGGTAAACTTTTTTTAAATAATTTTAACGAAAAATTACAAGAAAATGAGGAATAATATGGCAGAGGCAGAAAGATTACAAAAAGTTATGGCGCAATCAGGTGTTGCGTCACGAAGACAATCCGAAAAAATGATTTCAGAAGGTCATGTTAAGGTGAATGGTAAGGTTGCAAGTGAGTTGGGTATTAAGGTCACAAGTGAAGATAAAATTGAAGTTGATGGTATTCGTTTAAATGAAGAACCATTAGTCTATTATTTATTCTACAAACCAAGAGGAGTTATTTCGGCTGTTAAGGATAATAAAGATCGTAAGGTTGTTACGGATTATTTTCCAGGTGTAAGGGAAAGAATTTATCCAGTCGGTCGATTAGATTATGATACTTCTGGATTATTATTAATGACAAATGATGGTGAGTTAGCCAACAAAATGACTCATCCAAAGTATAAGATTGACAAAACTTACGTCGCTAAAGTGAATGGTATTCCATCTAATGATGATTTAAAAACGTTACGTCAAGGAATTGTAATTGATGGTAAGAAAACGGCTCCTGCTCATTCAAAAATTATTTCAGCAGATAAAAATAAGCAAAAAGCAATTGTTTCATTAACAATTCATGAAGGCCGAAATCATCAAGTTAAAAATATGTTGGCAGAGGTCGGACATCCAGTGGAAAAATTAAAACGTGAAACTTATGGATTCTTAGATTTATATGGATTAACTTCGAGTCAATACCGTGAGTTATCTGAAGAAGAAGTTCATGCATTGAAAAGTATCGCCGAGCGTAAATAATTGTAACTTATTTTATCCTATGTTATATTTTGTAGCGTAATAAAATATTTGGTTCGTCTTCAGGGGCAGGGTGTAATTCCCGACCGGCGGTTATAGTCCGCGACCCACATTGTATATGTGGCTGGACTGGTGTAATTCCAGTACCGACAGTTAAAGTCTGGATAAAGAAGATAGGGCTTATTTGAGTAAGTAATTTCAAATGAACTCTGTTAATCTTTAGTGATTAATGGCGTTCATTTTTATTTACTTGAAAGGTTCTTCATTGAAGATGGCCTTCCAGGAGGTTTTCTAGTATGAATCGGTCACCAGTTTATAAAGTTGTGATTACAGCGTTCTTAGCTGCAATCTCATACGTATTAATGTTTTTATCTTTCCCAGTAATTTTTCCGTATTTAAAAATTGATTTTAGTGATTTACCAATTTTAATTGGATTTTTTATTTTGGGACCAATGAGCGGTGTGATGGTTGCCGTCGTTCGTTCATTGCTGTATCTAGTTTCAACTGGAACAGATATTGCCAGCTTGATAGGTGTTGGAAGTAATTTCTTAGCATCAATGGCGGTATCATTTCCAGCATATTATCTTCTCAAAGGTAAAGGAAACCTTAAGCCAACACTTGGAAAGAGTATTTTGGCAGTTTTAGTGAGTACCTTTGTACTAACTGCTGTATTATCTATTGCAAATTATTTTGTAATTCTACCAGTGTACTTGAATGTTATCGGTATGAATATCGGAATGTCAGTATCCAAGTACGTTATTGTTGGTATTGTTCCTTTTAATATTATAAAAGGAATTCTGGTCGTTGGGTTATTTAGTCTTTTATATCAGAGAATGTATGGTTGGGTTCAGTTAAATAATAAAAAATATAAACAACTATAGTATAATTAATGAGGGAGAATTCTTAAGTGATTCTTCCTCATTTTATTTTATAAGGATGGTATTTTATGGTTGAAGATTATCTCTTACAAATGTTTAATGTCGAATATCGGCGACCTAATGTAATATTTAGCATTATTACAGGTCGGAATACTGTTTCCAATATATATTGGGGAATGCGTTATGATTTGCTAGATTATTTTAGTATTGATCCTCAATTTACAAATGAAATATATCAAAAAATACTTTCTAAGTTGAAACAAAATAAATTACTCACTGAATCTAATGGGCAAGTTCGGTTAACGCAAAATGGTTTAATTCGACAAAAAAAAGCGAAAAGCGATTTATATCAAATTAAGCACCCTAAATTAATAAATCAATATAAATTTAATGAATGGTCAGAAACTTGTATTTTAGCTATACAAGTTGTATCTGAACTTAGCTTTGTTAATCGTCATTATTATCCTGTCGTAACATCCGAATTAACTAAATTTAATATCAAAAAATGGATTTCTAATAATGACAAAACAATACTAACAAAACAAGTTAATTTAGAATTACGATTGTTCGTGCAAAAAATTGATACAAATTCTAGTTTAATATTTATGAACAAATTAATTGGTCATAATCTTAATGGATTGACCAATAAACAGTTAGCAAATGAGTTGAATCTATCAGAAATGGAGATTCAATTAATATACAGAGATACAATAAATTTTTTTGCTAGTTGGATTGAGGAGCAAAAACAAAGTGTGTTCAAAGAATTAGTTCAGTCAATTCTAAAAACAGGAATTATTTCTGAAAGTGCAAAGGAAACGATGAGATTAATTACTATGGGCCTATCTGTTAATGATGTGGCTAAAAGTAGAGGATTGAAGACTAGTACAATTTTTGAACATTTACTTGAATTAGCAATGATTAGTGAAAAATTTCCATTTGATACTTTTTTAACAAAAAAAATAGTTAATGATTTATCTGAAATTATGGGGAGAGATATTGATCAAGTACCTTTTAAAATAATACAAAATAAGAAACCTGATATAAATTTTTTCGATTATCGTTTGTATCAAATTTATAGGAGTAAAATAGATGTCCAAAATTAATTTAAAAGAAAAATTGATGGAATACTTTGGATTCGATTCATTTATGATAGGCCAAGAAGAAACCATAGAAACTATCTTATCTGGTCAAGACACGTTATCAGTACTACCTACAGGGACTGGGAAATCATTGTGTTATCAGTTAGCTGGCTATCTTATGAATGGTACGACAGTTATCGTTTCACCGTTGTTATCTTTAATTCAAGATCAAGTTAGTCAATTTAATTTTCGTGGTAATGGGACAGCTATTGGATTAACATCAATATTGAGTTATTCTGAAAAAAAATATGTGTTAAAAAATATACAATCTTATAAATTTGTTTATTTATCTCCTGAAATGCTAAGTCAATTTGAAGTGATAAATGCCCTTAAACAAATAGATGTATCACTATTTGTTGTAGATGAGGCACATTGTATCTCCACTTGGGGACCAGATTTTAGGCCTGATTATTTGGATTTGAATAATGCAATTGTGAAACTTGGTACACCTTGCGTTTTGGCGTTGACAGCCACAGCTGCACTAAATATTCAGAATGATATTATGACACAATTAAAAACAGAAGGTCGAGATTTTCATAAAATCATTAAATCGGTTAATAGAAGTAATATTTTTTTAAGTGTCTTAAAAGTGCATGATGAATCTGATAAAAATAAGCAATTATTAAATTTATTGAATAAAATCAAGGGTGTTGGAATCGTTTATTTCTCGAGCAAGAAAAAGGCAAATGAGGTCTCAGATTTAATAAATAATAACACTGGATTAAGGTCTGAACCGTACCATGCTGACTTGAATGATATGGCAAGGTATACGGTACAAAGACAATTTATGGAAAATCAAATAGATGTTATATGTGCAACAAGCGCTTTTGGTATGGGTATTAATAAGAAAGATATTAGATACGTTATCCATTATCATATGCCCGCTGATTTTGAAAGCTACGTACAAGAATTTGGCCGATCTGGACGAGATGGCCAGCAGAGTATCGCAATTGTTTTTTCTCAAGAAAATGATGTGTTTCTACAAAGAAACTTAATTGATTTAACCATTCCAGATGATGATTTTATTAGGATGTATTTTAAAAAACATAAGGAATTAGTTGGTCTTGGAGAAGAAAAAGGTAAACTGTTAGATTATTACTATGAGAAACAAAGCTCAGTTGAAGAGGTGCAGTTCCTTTTTAGACAAAGGAAAATTGAAAAAGAAACTGGATTACAAAATATGATAATGTTTGTTAATTCAAGTAATTGTCGAAAGCAACAAATTTTAAACCATTTTGGAGAATCGAAATTAATAGAACATGATGAATTCTGTTGCTCAGCGTTATTTAATGTGGATGTACTTCAAAAGATTGGATTAGAAAAAAAGATAATCAAAAATGATGACAAGCAGTTAATTCAATCAACAGATAATATTATTTCAAGATTGTTTAAATTATCTTGAGAATAATTTGGATTATTATGGTAAAATAATGATAATTGTTTTTAGGAGGATTGAAAAATGAGTGATAAAAAAGATAATTCAGAAAAAAAGCCTTGGGAAAAATCATTCGAAGACGATAGAGACGATAATGGAAATTATTCTCGATCAGCGAATAGACGTAAAAGTAAAAATAGTTCATTATTAACTACGGGGTTATTAGTTGTTTTTGTAGCTATTATTATTGGAACGATTGCTTTTTATATTGTTGAAAGTAACAAAGTATACCAACCAGAAGATAGAACCACAAGCGAGAGTTCAGTAAGTAAAAAAATAGTTACCAAAACTGATGATTCTGATAGTTCTAGCTCAAGTGCTAAGAAAAGCTCTGAATCAAAAGAAAAAGCTAGTTCTGAATCGAAAGAAAAAGCATCAAAAGAAAAAGCTAGCTCTGAATCAAAAGAGAAAGCTAGTTCTAGCACTAATTCAAGCTCTAGCTCAGCGTCTAGTGAATCAACCAGCTCTGATAGTTCATCAAGTGCATCTTCAAAGTCATATGTAACTGTCGAAGCAGGACAAGGCATATATCGTGTTGCAGCAAACAATGGGTTAACTACAGAACAACTTCTACAAATGAATCCAGGGTTGACTACTTCTATTAGTGCAGGACAAAAAATAAGAGTTAAATAATATACATATGGGATTGATATCTAATCAATCCCATTTTTATGGAGGAATTACTTGATGAAAAATAATATCCAAATTGCAATTGACGGACCGGCATCCGCAGGAAAAAGCACTGTCGCTAAATTAGTTGCTAAAAAATTAAATTATGTTTATTGCGACACTGGGGCAATGTATCGAGCAATTACTTTTGAAGCAATGGCAAAGAATGTTGCGCTGGATAATGATGATAAGTTAGTTAGTCTATTAAAAGATACAATAATTTCTTTTAAACCAGCAAATCCAGAACAATTAGTCTATATAAACAATATAGACATAACACAAGCAATTAGGCAACCTGAGGTAACTAATAATGTTTCAACGGTTGCTGCTCAAGAAGGTGTACGCAAGGAATTAGTTAAAAGACAACAAGAAATTGCCGAAGATGGATCAATTGTTATGGATGGTCGTGATATCGGAACGACAGTATTACCAAATGCTGAAGTTAAAATATTCTTAGTTGCGAGTGTTAAAGAACGTGCTCTTCGCCGATTTAAGGAAAATCAAATTAAGGGTATTAATACAACACTTGATGTTTTAGAGTTTGAAATTGCCGAACGAGATCGAAAAGATTCTACACGTGAAATTTCTCCGCTTATTCAGGCAAAAGATGCTATACTTGTAGATACGACTTCAATGAATATTGATGGGGTCGTACAGAAAATTATGGATATAATTAACAAATAATAAAATAAAATGTGAAAAATGAGTATTAGCACTAGTAATTACTCTTCATTTCAGCTAAAATAATAAATAGAGTTTATTCGCTAAGGAGGACATTGTCCATGAGTAATATTGAAGAAAATAATGATTTACTAGAAGCATTAAATAGTGTAAGTGAAGTTAAGGTTGGTTCTGTTATAAAAGGTGAAGTTTTAGCTATCGATGATGCTAAACAAGTCATTGTTGGTATTGAAGGCGCCGGTGTTGAAGGTGTTGTACCAGCTAAAGAACTAGCACTTAAAGCTGGTGAAGAAACAGAAGACGTTGTCAAAATTGGTGACGTTATGGATTTAGTTGTTATTTCAAGTATCGGTGGCGATAAAGAAGGTGGTAGTTACTTACTATCACAAAGAAGAATTGCTGAACGTGAAGTTTGGAATGACTTACAAAAATTAGCTGATGATGATGCTACAATCGAAGCTACAGTAACACAAGTTGTTAAAGGTGGATTAGTTGCTGATGCTGGTGTGCGTGGATTCGTACCCGCTTCAATGATTGATGATCGTTTTGTTGAAGATTTATCAAAATATAACCATCAAACATTAGATTTCAAAATTATTGAAATTGACCCAACTGAAAATAGATTAATCTTATCACATAAAGCAATTGTTAAAGCTCAAAGAGATGCTCAAAAAGTAGAAACTCTTAAAACTTTAACAGTTGGTGAAGTTGTAACAGGAACAGTTGCCCGTTTAACTAACTTCGGTGCATTTGTTGATCTTGGTGGTATTGATGGACTTGTTCATATTTCAGAAATTTCTTACAACCGTATTTCTAAGGCAGAAGATGTCTTATCAGTTGGTGAAGAAGTTAAAGTTAAAGTATTGGCAATCGATTTAGATAAGAATCGTATTTCATTATCAATCAAACAAACATTACCTCAACCATGGGATAATGTTGAAAATGATATCCATGTAGATGACGTCTTAGATGGTACTGTTAAACGTTTAACGACATTTGGTGCATTTGTTGAAGTTATGCCTGGAATTGAAGGATTAGTTCATATTTCACAAATTTCTTACACACATATTGCTACACCAGGCGAAGTTTTAAAAACTGGCCAAGCTGTTCAAGTTAAAGTACTTGAAGTACATCCAGCAGAACATCGTTTAGCTTTATCAATTAAAGCTCTCGAAGAAAAACCAGCAACAGAAGAAAAACCTGAAAAGAAAAAAACAGTTAAAAAAGCTGCACCAAAAGCTAAAGCTCCTAAATCAACAATGAGTGGTATGCCAGAAGAAAGTACTGGTTTCACACTTGGTGATATTTTAGGTAAAGCATTAGAAGATGCAGATACTAACAAATAATTAAAATATTATTTTTAAGTAACGACTGAACTGTAGTTCAGTCGTTTTTATTATTTATTACAAAAGATATTTAGAGAGTGAGGTACTATCTATGGCAAATCCTGTTGTAGCAATTGTTGGACGTCCTAATGTTGGAAAGTCCACAGTTTTTAATAGAATAGCCGGGGAAAGAATTTCAATTGTTGAGGATACTCCTGGTGTTACACGAGATCGTATTTATGCTCATAGTGAGTGGTTAGCGCAAAAATTTAGCTTGATTGATACTGGTGGTATCGATATCGGTGATGAACCCTTTTTGACGCAAATCACTGAACAAGCACAAATCGCAATCGATGAAGCTGATGTTATTGTTTTTCTTGTAAGTGTAAAAGAAGGCGTAACGGATGCTGATGAGAAAGTGGCTAAAATTTTATATCGTTCTGATAAGCCAGTTATTTTAGCGGTTAATAAAGTTGATAATCCCGAGTCTAGACAAGATATTTTTGATTTCTATTCATTAGGATTTGGAGAACCATTTCCAGTTTCTGGTAGTCATGGCCTTGGGGTTGGTGACTTATTGGATGAGATTACAAAGAAATTCCCTGAAAATATTCCTGATGAAGATGACAGTCGAATTAAGTTTAGTTTGATTGGTCGTCCTAACGTGGGTAAGTCTTCATTGGTGAATGCAATCCTGGGTGAAAATCGTGTTATTGTTTCACCTATTGAAGGGACTACACGTGATGCAATTGATACAGCTTTTGATACTGAAGAGGGCGATATGTTCTCAATGATTGATACAGCTGGTATTAGAAAACGCGGAAAAGTATATGAAAATACTGAAAAGTATTCTGTACTACGTGCCATGCGTGCTATTGATCGTTCAGATGTTGTTTTAGTTGTGTTAAATGCTGAAGAAGGTATTCGGGAACAAGATAAGAGAGTTGCAGGGTATGCCCATGAAGCAGGACGTGGTATCATTATCGTCGTAAATAAATGGGATACTCTTGAAAAAGATAATCATTCATTATCTGATTTTGAGGCTAATATACGTCAAGAATTTGCATATCTTAGTTATGCTCCTATTATTTTTGTGTCTGCAATTACACAGCAACGATTATCTAAGATACCCGAATTAATTAAACGCGTAAATGAAAATCATAGTCGTCGTATTACATCTTCAGTATTAAATGATGTCATTATGGATGCAGTAGCCCATAATCCAACGCCAACTGATAATGGAAAACGTTTAAGAATTTACTATGCAACACAAGTAGCAATACAACCACCTACATTCGTTGTATTTGTTAATGATACTGATTTGATGCATTTTTCATATGAACGTTTCTTAGAAAATCAAATTAGAACATCGTTTGATTTTGAAGGAACACCAATTCATGTTATTGAAAGAAGAAGAAAATAATTCAAATTGATAAAACGCTACCATGCCATCTTTTTTTCTGCTAAAGTAGTTAAATACCTTGATGTAATACGTTTTGTATGGTATCTTAAATAAAGAATTAGTAGAGTAATCTCTGGTTCTATTATTATTATTTATTTTAAATAATAATGGCTGAATATTTTTAAATATTCGGACACATTTTAGGGGAGGTGAAACATTATGGCAAACAAAGCACAATTAATCGAAAATGTTGCAAAAGAAACAGGATTGACAAAAAAAGATGCTACTGTCGCAGTTGATGCTGTATTTGGTTCAATCCAAAGCACATTAGCTACAGGTGAAAAAGTTCAATTAATCGGTTTCGGTAACTTTGAAGTACGTGAACGCGCTGCTCGTAAAGGTCGTAACCCACAAACTGGTGAAGAAATTCAAATCCCTGCAAGTAAAGTACCTGCATTTAAACCAGGTAAAGCTTTAAAGGATTCTGTTAAATAATACTTAGAAAAAGCTAGTACAATTCATTTTGTACTAGCTTTTTCAATCTATAATTTATTTTATAGACAATAGTTATGTACGAGATTACTAGCTATTGTGTGTATGATAGATTAAACTAAACCATATTAATTTAATAATGAAGGGAAGTTATTTAATGACGCATTCAGAAATTATGCTAGACTACTTGGACGAAGGACAAATTGATGAGGCAATGAAAGAATTTGCCAGAGCATTAAGAAAAGACAATGATGCAACATTATTTAGTTTAGCAGAAGAGTTATATAGCTTAGGTTTTTTAGCTCAATCTAAACGTACTTATGAAAGATTATTAGAAAAATATCCAGAAGAAGATACTTTAAAAACATTCCTGGCAGATATTGCAATTAGTGAAGGAAAATCTGATGAAGCACTTAACTATTTGTCAGAAATTGAAGAAGATTCAGAAGCTTATCTTCAGTCTCTTATGGTTGCTGCCGATTTATATCAGACACAAGGTATGTTTGAAGTTAGTGAAAATAAATTATTAACTGCATATAAGTTGGCTCCTGAAGAAGAAGTTATCCAATTTGCTTTAGGCGAACTATATTTTAATACAAAACAATTTAGTCAGGCAATCGGATTTTATCTTGAATTAATTAAATCAGGACAGACTGAACTGTCACAGGTTAACTTAGTACAAAGATTAGGTGTTAGTTACGCAAACAGTGGGCAGTTTGAAAAAGCAATGGCATATTTAGAACAAATTCATTTAGAAAATATGGACTCTGATACTAAGTTACAGATGGGTTTAACCTATCTACAATTAAATGATCAACAAAAAGCAATTGATATTCTTTATGATTTGAAGGAAGAAGATCCTTCGTATACATCCTTATATCCAATTCTTGGTCAAGCACTTTCAGATGAGAATAGATTGAATGATGCTTTACTTGTCTATCAAGAAGGGTTAGCGGTTGACGAGGTAAATGATACATTGTATGAACAGGCAGCGACTGTTGCCTTAAAATTGGACGATGAGAAGCAAGCTGAAAAGTATTTAAATAAAGCAATTGATATTAATCCAGATAATACTGGCATATTATTACAATTAAGTAATTTATTAGTTAAGCAAGAACGTGATGATGAAGATATTAAATTACTAGAAGATATCAAGAGCGACGGAGATGTAGATCCTCAAATATTTTGGAATTTAGCTATTTCATATGAAAGACTTGAAGATTATGATAAAGCTGAAGAAAATTATTTAGAAGCATACCCTTATTTTACTAATCAAGTTGACTTTTTAAGATCTGTTATATTTATTTTTAGAGAGAACGGACGACAAGAGGAGTTAAAGGACGCAATTAAACATTACTTAGCTTTAGTACCTGATGATCAAGAAATTATTGATATTCAAAATGATATAAATTATTAAAATAAAACGTTTATATCATTCTTTTGGTATAAGCGTTTTTTGTTAGCAATTTGTAAGATTTGCTTAAAGAAGGGGAAGTAAAATGATTACAAATCAGATAGTGATACCAAAATTAGAAGATAGTACTGAAATATTTAATTTAATTAGTCGTAATCGTCTTGAATTAAGTGAGTGGCTTCCATGGGTTAATGCTATGAAATCGATTAATGATGAAATAATTTTTTTAAGAGACTCTTTTAAGGATGAAACTAAATTAATTTTCGCTATAAAAATTAATAAGAATATCGTTGGCATGATTGATTTACATGGAATAGATTTACATATGGGAACTGCTGAGGTTGGTTATTGGTTAGACAAGTCGTATGTAGGACGCGGAATAATGTCAAAGGCCTTAACAGAACTTGAGAAACTAGCTATAAAGGAATATAAGTTAAAAAAATTAAAAATAATACTAGATTTGAATAATATAAAAAGTTTGAAAGTAGCTAAGACTAATAATTATCACTTTATAGAACAAAATGACCAAAATTTAATTTTTGAAAAGAGATTATAGAATTTATGATGGTATATTTATAAATGATATTATTATTTTTTGCTTTTTAATTGCTATTAAGGATATAATTTTAGATAGGTAATGTTGTTTAAATGGCGATTAATTATCTAAAATTATATATCGGGGGTAGGGACATGAAAGATTTAAACGAAAAAGAAATTGAACGATTGAGTAAAAAAAGTATTACTGAGAAAATTATAGATGGCGATTGGTACCAATATTCTAAAGAAGAATGGGCTCAAAAAACTGTTAAAACAAGTGCACAAACTATTTATAAAATAAATAAATTGGCGGCTCATGATACGAATGATGCAGATAAAATGCTTAAAGAATTTTTACCTAATATGGAAAAATCTGCTGAAATATATTTTCCAATTTCAACTATAGAATGGCCGGAAATGTTAAAAATAGGGTCAGGCACATTTATTAATTCTAATTTACAGATTTTAAGTGCAGGACAAATAACAATTGGAGAACACTGTTTCATTGGGCCTAATTGTCAGTTATATACACCTAATCATCATTCTATGGACAAAAATTTACGTCGTGAAGGATGGCAATATGATGCACCAATTACAATTGGTGATGATTGTTGGTTTGGTGGATCAGTGATTGTTTTACCTGGTGTCACGATTGGAAATAATGTCGTCGTTGGTGCTGGTAGTGTGGTAACAAAAGATGTACCTGATAATGTTTTAATCGCAGGTAATCCAGCACGAATTATTAAGACTATTGGTTAGATAAAGTTATGGCGAAAAGTAGCATAATTTAAAAATATTTGGGCAACAAAAAGGAGCTAGAATTTTTCTAGCTCCTTTTTGTTGCTCTTTTAAGGTTTATATGATTAATTTTTGTTCAATAATTAAATGACGGTAGTATAAAAGTGAATTTGGATCAATTCTTAACGTCATCATAATTTCTGAATCTGTCATCGTATTGTTAGTGAGAATAGAAAAACAAATAGCTGACTGGTACAGCAGACGTGGTGAAACATTTGGCGCAATAAATTGTAAATCTTTCTTTAAAAATTTATGTAGACCAGGTAAAGATAATAAAGGTGCTTCAACATTTTTACGCAGTTTTAAAAAGCAATCGTTGGAGTTTTGTAAAATTTGTAGTTGTTTAATATAGGTATTGAATTGCTTCAAAAATAATTCCTCTGTTTCCGTAAATGTTAATTGTTTAAAGCTAACGAAAAAACCAGGTTGTAAGATTTCTGAAATTTTAAAGAAATGCCGTGTCATTAATAAAACAAGTCGAGAATAGTAGCTAATTTCTGAATTTAAAAGATAAGAGTCGAAGTCTATTAACCAATTGAAGGTTATAACAGAATTTGCGATATTTTTTTTCCCTTTTAACATTAATGTTGGAATATGAGTATTTATCTGATGGGTAAATAAATATTTAAAATAACCATTCAGATGCGATAAAACCTTAGTATATGTTGAATTTTTAATATTTCTTTTATCTTGAAGCATAGTTAAATATTGACGAACGTCTGATTCTAAGATAGTTTCAACCATTATTGAATTAGAGAATGCATCATTAAAATTTAGAAGATAGTTAAAAAAATCATGAATATCGTAGTTATATTCTAAAATTGTTGATGGGGACAAAGAGTTGGATTCTAATGATAAATTAAAAGCTTTTTGATAGGGATAATTCATTTAATTGCCTCCTTTAGTAATAAACAATAAGTTACTTTAACTATATCACACTAATAAAGCGCACTGCAAAAATCGCAGTGCGCAAGACCAATCATTTATTAAAGATATTAGTGATATTAGTGATTTTATTCTTTTTTTGTCGATTAAAACTAAACCCTTGTCCCAGTACTTCATTAACACTACTAATTGAAACAAAAGCATTTGAATCCTGGTTTTGTAATATTTCCTTCAACTGATGAAGTTCATTACGGTTGATAACAACATAAATCATTTTTTTATTTTGGCGAGAATAAGATCCCTCACCATTGATGTAACTAACACCTCTGCCTAATTTATCCCAAATTTCATTAGTTATAATTTGATATTGGTCACTAATTATTAAGATGCCAAGTCCAGAATAACTACCTTCAAGAGTGAAGTTAACAATTTTTGAGAAAACATATGAGCTTAGTAGGGTATACATCATATGCCTTAAATCTAAGTAGCTAAGTGATATGACCAAAACAGCAATATCAAGGGCAAGAATTGTCTTACCCATTTGAATACCACGTGTTTTTTCAAAAATTCGAGCCACTACATCAGTTCCACCAGTAGTACCACCAAAACGATATACTAAGCCTGACCCAAGGCCACCAAAAGCACCAGCAAGGATACCTGCTAAAAACAAATCATCATTTACATTAATTTGAATCGGAACACGTTGCCAAATCCATAAGAAAAGAGATAACATTATTGTTCCATATATAGTATAGACTAATGATCGTTTACCTAAAAAACGGTAACCAATAAGGATTAATGGAACATTAATTGCAATTGTTGAATACGCAGGATCAATATGAAACCAATAACGTAAAATTAAAGTAACTCCGGTTATACCACCTTCAGCAAGATGGTTTGTTATATTAACGGTTGCTAATCCAAATGCATAAAAACAACAACCTAACGCAATCATTACTAAATCGATTATTTTAATTCGTTCATTTTTTAAGATTAGTTCTACCCCCTGAAATAAATTCAATATAAATATCATACCATATTATCGATGAATGTCTGCTGACTATCATTTTAAATCTAGTATAAATCTGTTAAACTAGATTGTATTAATTAAAGATGAGGAGGATTACTATGATTAAAGTTTTGGTTGCTGGATTTAAAGGACGAATGGGTGCCACTACAACAAATATGATCTTAGAAAATCCATTATTTGAATTAGTTGGAGTCTATAGTACTACAGCTACAGAAAAAAATATAAATGAAATTACTGACTATAAGACAGAGAATGTCCCAATATTCAATAAGCTAGATGAAATAAACGTAGTTTCCGATGTTTGGATTGATTTTACTGTCCCAAGTGTTGTTTTCGAAAATACTAAATTTGCTATTTCGAAACATATGTCACCAGTTATTGGGACTACGGGTTTATCGGAAAATAATATAGCTGAACTTAAACAATTATGTAAAACAGAAAAATTAGGTGGATTGATTGCTCCTAATTTTGGTATTTCAGCTGTTTTATTAATGCAATTTGCGCAACAAGCTGCTAAGTATTTACCTGACGTTGAAATTATTGAAATGCATCATGATAATAAATTGGATGCTCCAAGTGGTACAGCCTTAAATACCGCAAAATTAATTGCTGAAGTTCGTAAACCTAAAATTCAAGGCAACCCTGATGAAAGAGAAACATTACCAGGTGCGAGAGGTGCAGCCTTTGAAGGCATGAGAATTCATAGTGTCCGTTTACCAGGCTATGTTGCTCATGAACAAGTCTTATTTGGTGGCGAGGGTGAAGCATTAACTATTCGTCAGGACTCATTTGACCGTATTTCATTCATGTCTGGTGTTGCATTAGCTACTGAAAAAATTGGACAATATAAAGAATTACTAGTTGGATTGGAAAATATATTATGATAGTTTCCAATCTTGCGGATGATTTCATTAATGCTGAACCAGTGATTAAAGCCATTGAAAATGCTGGTTTTGAAGCATATTTTGTCGGAGGAAGTGTTAGGGATACTATCTTAGGATTACCAATCCATGATATTGATATTGCCACTAGTGCATACCCTGAGGAAATTAAGGAAATTTTTAATAAGACGGTAGATACAGGTATTCAACATGGGACTGTTATGGTTTTAGATCATGGAGAAGGTTATGAAATCACCACATTTCGAACAGAATCAACTTATCAAGATTTTAGACGTCCAGATCATGTTGAATTTGTACGCTCTTTAGAAGAAGATTTAAAACGTCGTGATTTTACAATCAATGCCTTAGCAATGACACATGATGGACGGATTATTGATTTGTTCAACGGACTACAAGATTTAGAAAATCACATCATTAGAGCTGTTGGCACTGCTGATGAACGTTTTAATGAAGATGCTTTACGAATGATGAGGGCAATTAGATTTGCAAGCCAATTAGATTTCACAATCGAAATGGAAACGAAGAAAGCATTAAATAAACATGCACCACTATTGAAAAAGATTGCTATTGAACGGATTCATATTGAATTTATTAAATTACTGTTGGGAAAAAATCCTCAAATTGGACTTCGACATTTTGTTGAATCAGATTTAGTAAAATATTGTCCCGAATTTAATAATTATTTATCGGAACTAACTGATATGTCAAAAATGCAATCAATTAAACTTACATCAGAAGTAGCTGCTTGGTCGTTAATTATTCATGTTCTAAAGATAACAGAAACTAATATTAATCATTTTCTAATCTCATGGAAAAGTTCAAATGAGTTAATTACACACGTTCAAATAGTTATCAAAGCACTTAACGGTATTATTCATGATTCCGTTAATCGAGAACTGATGTATGAAACTGGATTAGAATTATTATTAATTGCAAATGAAGTTGCAGCAATATTTAATAGTAATTTAGATGCAGAAATGCTGACAGTTGCTTATACTGCACTTCCAATTAAGTCTAAAAAAGACATGGCAATTAATGGACGACAGTTAATAAAAGATGTTGGTATTCAACCAGGTGAAAAATTAGGCCAAATTTTATCCATATTGGAAAATCGTATTTTACTAGAAGAAGTCCCAAACGAATCAACTCAATTATTAAAAGTGGCTAAGCAACTAATGTTAAAATTAGCGTAAAAAAAGAGATTAAATATCATTTAATCTCTTTTTTTACAAAACATGCTTAGTAATACAAATTATAAAAGAGAATCAATTAGATAAGAGAGTGATTACATGCAAACACTGAGGGTAGAACATTTAAAGAAAACATACGGCGAAAAAACATTATTTGATGATTTAAATTTTATTGTTAATGAAAAAGATAGAATCGGATTGATTGGAACTAACGGTTCAGGGAAAACAACGTTATTAAATGCATTAACAGACCTTGACCCAGCTGATTCAGGAGATTTAATTAAACCAAATAACTATCGTATGAGTTATTTAAAACAAATACCAGAATTAAATGATGATATGACAATTATGGAAGCCGCTTTTGAAGGAGCTTCACCTATTTTTGAAACAATTCGTCATTATGAAGCTGTTTTAACAGCCTATAGTGAACATCCTGAAGATGAAAAATTACAGCAACGTTACTCAGATGCGGAAGATCGTATGAATCGTGAAGATGCATGGAATGCCGATAATGACGTTAAAACAATTCTAACGCAATTACAAATAACGGATTTAACACAAAAAGTCTCAACCTTATCTGGTGGACAGAAAAAAAGAGTTGGCTTGGCTCAAGTACTCATACAAGCTCCTGACTTATTAATTCTTGATGAACCAACAAACCATTTGGACTTTAGTTCTATTGAATGGCTAGAAAGTTACCTTAAAACGTACAAAGGAGCTTTAATTGTTGTTACTCATGATCGGTATTTTTTAGATCAAATTGCCAACCAGATTTTAGAACTATCATTTGGTAAATTACACTCGTATGAAGGTAACTATCAAGATTTCGTTGCTCAAAAGGCTGAAAGAGTTGCCCAGGAAGTTACCGCTGAGCATAAAGAACAACAGCTATATAAAAAGGAACTAGCTTGGATGCGTACTGGAGCAAAAGCTAGATCAACAAAACAACAAGCACGAATTAACCGTTTTAACGATTTAAAAGAAAATATGAATTCATTACAAATTGATCAAGATGTTTCAATTGGACTAGGCCAACAGCGGCTTGGTAAAAAGGTTATTGAGCTAAAAGAAGCTAGTTTAGTCTTAGAAAATCATAAAATTATTGATCATTTTAGTGAGTTGATTCAGGCGAGCGATAGAATCGGGATTACCGGTAAAAATGGTGCTGGTAAATCTAGTTTACTAAATGCAATTGCTGGAAAATTACCACTTAACTCTGGCGAATTACTAATGGGCGAAACGGTTAAATTAGGTTATTACCAGCAACAAACTGAACCCATACCTGGCGATAAACGAATGATTAACTATCTAAATGAAATTGGTGAAAATATCGAAAATAAACATGGCGAACGAATAAGTACAACACAACTTTTAGAGCAGTTTCTTTTTCCAAGATCGATGCATGGGACATTAATTAGACAGCTATCCGGTGGTGAAAAAAGAAGACTCTATCTCTTGAAATTACTTATGCAACAACCAAATGTCTTATTACTAGATGAACCTACAAATGATTTAGATATTGGAACATTAACAGTACTTGAAGACTATTTAGAATCTTTTAATGGCGCAGTTATAACTGTCTCACATGATAGATATTTTTTAGATAAAGTTGCAGATCAATTACTTATTTTTGAAGGCGATGCTAAAATTAATCGTTATACTGGATTATTTACATCGTACCTTGCTAAAGAATCACTGGATGATGCCGTATCAATATCAAAAAAAGAAAAAATTATCGAACACGACACCATTTCTGACGATAAATTAAAAGTTAAATTAACTTATGCTGAACAAAAAGAATTTGAAACAATTGAACAGACAATTGATAATTTAGAAGCTAAGAAAGAAAAAGCTGAAAGTGATATGTCGAATATCAATGGCAATGATTTTGTAGCATTAAGTGAACTACAAGTGTCAATTGATAATTTAGATGATGAAATTGAAGAAAAGATGAATCGTTGGGACTATTTAGGTAAATATGCAGAAAAGGGGTAATTTTCGTATGGAAGAAACATATTTGCAACTTGAACGTGATATTTTAATGAACGGAAATGATAAATCTGATCGTACAAAAACGGGAACTAAAAGTCTTTTTGGCTATCAAATGAGGTTTGACTTAAGTCAAGGATTCCCACTACTAACAACTAAAAAAGTACCATTTGGTTTAATTAAGAGTGAGTTACTGTGGTTCTTAAAAGGTGATACTAATATCCAATATTTATTGAAACATAAGAATCATATTTGGGACGAATGGGCTTTTAAAAATTACATTGAAAGTTCTCAGTATATGGGTCCAGATATGACTGATTTTGGACATCGATCACTTTTAGAGACTGATTTTAAAAAAGAATATGAAGTACAGAAAAACCTTTTTTGCGATAAAATTATTGAAGACGATGAATTTGCAAAAAAGTTTGGTGAATTAGGTGACGTTTATGGTAGTCAGTGGCGTAATTGGAAAACTAGACAAGGTGATACGATTGACCAAATTAAAGATGTTATTGAAGCAATCAAAAAAACACCTGATTCTAGAAGATTAATTGTGTCCGCTTGGAACCCAGAAGATGTACCAAATGTGGCATTACCACCTTGCCATACGTTATTTCAATTTTATGTGGCTGATGGTAAATTAAGTTGTCAATTATATCAAAGAAGTGGCGATGTCTTTTTAGGTGTACCATTTAATATTGCAAGTTATGCGTTATTAACTCATCTAATTGCTAAAGAGGTTGGACTTGAAGTTGGTGAATTCATTCACACATTAGGCGATGCCCATATTTACAATAATCATATAGAACAAGTGAAGGAACAACTTTCTCGTGAAGTGCAACCCATGCCAAAATTATGGTTAAATCCTGATAAAAATAGTATTTTTGAATACGATATGACGGATATTAAAATAGAAGACTATAATCCTGCACCACCTATTAAAGCGCCTGTTGCAGTTTAATATTTACTTAAGGAGAGTCAATAATGATTAATTTTATTTGGGCTGAAGACAGTGAACATCATATTGGATATAAGGGTAAGCTACCTTGGTACTTACCAAATGATTTAAAATTTTTTAAGAAAACAACGCTTAATAAGGTCGTTGTTATGGGCAGAAATACATTTGAAAGTTTTCCGGGACTATTACCAAATCGAATTAATATTGTTCTTTCAAGTAAAAACGATTTAGTTGAAACAGATACTCTAAAGATTGTTCATTCAATACCAGAGTTGAATGATTTATTAGAAACATATTCTGAAGATATTTTTGTTATTGGTGGCGCAACATTATTTTCTGAAATGTATGTAAAAGTTAATAGATTGTATCAAACAAAAATTAACGCTACGTTTGATGGTGATGTGATGATGATTCCTATTGATTATACTCATTGGAAATTAATTGAAACGATTCCGGGAATGATTGACAAAAAAAATGTATATGATCATGAATTTAGAATTTATGATAAAAAATAATTAAAAAGCGAAGACATATCCAATACGGATGTGTCTTCGCTTTTTAACTTTAAGTATATAATAAAATAGAAAAAAACATTAATCCTGTACCTAACATCACAAATAAATGCCAAACGACATGTAAGTACTTAACACCGTTTATACTATAAATTCCAGCGCCGATTGTGAACGCAATGCCACCAGAAACAAGTAGCCAGAACCCAATTGTACCGAGGCTATTATAAAGTGGCATCATTGCGCTCAAACAAAGCCAGCCCATAATTAGATAAATGATGGTTGAAATTGTTTTAAAATGACCCAACCAAATTGATTTATAAATAATTCCTAAAACGGTCATCATCCAGATGATTCCGAATAGTGTCCAACCTAATGCCCCACCAACAGAGAGAAGACAATAAGGCGTATAAGTACCTGCTATCAGAATATAGATACTACTATGATCGAAGATTTGAAAAACAGTTCTTGCTCGTGTAAATATTAAACTATGAAATAGGGTAGAAGTTAAGTACAGCAGTACCAAAGATGAACCATATATAGCATACGAGGTAATTTCTAATGCACTACCATTATGAGCACCTTTAATAAGTAAAAAAATCAATCCCGCTATACTTAACCCAAGACCAATACCATGAGTTACCGCGTTTAATACCTCATTTAAGATGAGATACCTTCTACTGTAATTATGTTCCAAAAAAACACCTCAGTCATCAATTTCTATGTGAAATAGACCAGTAATTCTGATATACTAGACATTATAAATAGAAAAGTTTATAGTGACATTATTGTATCATGATTAAAAACTTTTGTTAAGAAAGTGTGGATGAAGAAACATGAAAAAAATTAAAATAATAACGGATTCATCTGTTGGATTAACAGATAATGAAATAAAAGAAAATGACATTAGCATTATACCTCTAAGCGTTATGATTGATGATACTATTTACGTTGAAGGTGAATCAATTACAAATGACGAATTTGAGACTAAAATGGAAACGTCAAAAACGTTACCTAAAACAAGTCAGCCACCAATTGGTACTTTTGTAGAAATGTTTGACAGTCTTGGGGCAGATGGTAGCCAAGTTCTCTCACTTAACATGACTGACCAAATTAGTGGTACAGTTCATACTGCAGAGCAAGCTGCAGAAATGAGTCAATCCGATGTAACCGTTGTTGATACTCGTTCTACTGATCGAGGTATGGCTTTTCAAGTCTTAGCAGCTGCTAAGTTAGCAAATTCAGGTGCATCAATGGATGATATTTTAACAAAAATTTCTGAAATCCGTAAGAATTCAACTCTAAATATGGCCGTTATGACTCTGGATAATCTGGTCAAAGGTGGACGTATATCAAGATTAACTGGTGTTCTTTCAAGTGTTTTAAATATGAAGATTATTTTGGAAATGATTGATGGCGAATTAAAAATTAAAAATAAAGGCCGTGGTATGAAGACGGTTAACAGATTTATTGCAGATTTAGTTGAAGAATTAAAAAGTACACCTAATGTTAAAGCAGTAGGTATTTCTCATGCTGGAAATGAAAAAAAGGCATTTGAAGTTCGCGATTTATTACAAACAGCAGTCCCAAAAGTTGATATTCTAGTTCGACAGACAGCACCTATTATTGCGACGCATGGTGGTCCAGGGGCTTTTGCAGTGATGTTCTACACAGATAAAGACTAATATATTAAATAATTATTTTTAAACTGGTCCAAAAACAGCTGTTTTTGTCCGGTTTTTTTAATTAAATAAAGGAATGATTTTTTGAAATTTTTTAAAAGCTTTTCCATTACTATTTTAAGTATTTTAGTACTAAGTGGTCTTATATTTAGTGGGCTGTGGTTTGCAACCGGCCATTTTTCGAATCATTCTTTAATAACAGTGCCCCATAAAAAAACAGCTCTTAAGCTAGTATCCCTTGGTGATTCTTTAACGCAGGGTGTCGGAGATGAAACGAATAAAGGTGGATTCGTTTCATTAATTACAGAAAAAATAAATACTGATAAAAATATGAAAGTAACTGCCTCTAACTTTGGCTTATCAGGAGATCGAAGTGATCAAATTTATAGCAGATTAAAGAAACAACCCAAAATGCAAAAAACGTTAAAAAAAGCCACTGTTATTACATTAACAGTTGGTGGGAATGACCTATTACAGGTTATACAAAAAAACATTTTATCTAATGATACTGATAAGTTAAATAAAGCTATTGATACTGAAAAAATGACTTATACAAAAAATTTAAATGATTTATTTAAAGAGATTAGAAAATATAATAATAGCGCGCCTATCTACGTTATAGGAGTGTATAACCCATTTTACGTTTATTTCCCCGAAATGAGTAGTATGAAAACGATTGTTAAATCATGGAATAACGTAACCAACAAGGTTGTTAAAAATGATAAAAATAGTTATTTTGTTAGTGTTGAAAAACAGCTTTCTGAAGGACAATATTATGGTAAAACAAGTAAATTAGCCAAGACTTTGGGTAGCTCAGACTTATCTGATTTATCTAGTTTTAATCTTGAAAGTGTCTTGCAAGAAAAAGATGAAAAAAATAACTATATTTCTATAACTGATCATTTTCATCCAAATAAAAAAGGTTATAAAAAAATGACTGATTTGTTGTTCAAATCAATGGAAGAACATCATTTATTTAAATAATGAGGAGAATTATGCCGAAAAGAACAGAAAAAACATCAACCACTTTTAACGCATGGAAAGTTGCGTTTATCATATTATTTTCTTTATTGATTGGCGTACTACTTTATTTTTCCGTTAGTATTATGAACCAATCCCAAGATCAAAAGACACTAACAACTCAAACCACTTCAAAAGCAACAAAAAGAACAGAACTAAGCGTGGAAATGAACAAGGAACAACTTAACGGAACCATTAATTATTATTTAAAATCAATTCAAAAAGGTCAATCAATTAAATATCGGTTTTTAGTAGATAAATCTGCTATATTAATGGGCACAACAAAAATTTTAGGACAAAATATTTCATTCACATTATATTCAGATCCAGTTGTAACAGATGATGGTAATATCTTGTTAAAAGCAAAATCTGTTGCTGTAGGTTCATTACCAGTTCCTAAAAAGTTTATAATGGATTATGTAAAAAATGCATATGATTTACCAAATTGGATTACGATTAATAGCAAAGAACAAACAATTATGCTTAACTTAAAAAAACTAGATATTGAGAATGGTATACAAGCTAGTGCAACCAAAATTGATTTAAAAACGAATGTTTTTAAATTCGATGTTTCTATCCCTTTAAATTAAATGAGGTATCAATTTATGAGACAAACATTTTATCAATTTTTAATGACCGAACGCAATGATCACGGTACGGATGAGGTGTCCCAATTTGCAAATAATGCATTTTATGATCAAAGTTTTCCTAAATTGTCAGATAAGTATGACTTTCTTTCTAATTATCTTGAATTAAATGCAGGATATTTACCTTCAATGACAATTTTTGATGACGCTTGGGCCCGATATTTAGACAAAATGAATTAGTGGGGAATTAAATTATGGAAAAAGATAAAAAAGAAAAACGTTTTAGATTTGGTCGTCATTTTTGGACCTTAATAGGGTCAATTTGTTTATCTTTTATAGTCGGAGCTGCTGCAATGTATTTTTTTGCAATTAGTCAAATTAATACATTAGTTGGGTCATTACAAACGACTAGTTCAGATTTAGCCAAAATTGAGTCTGTTTATTCGGCACTAAATAATTCTTATTATAAAAATATCAGTAAGAAAAAATTAGTCGATGGGGCTATCAATGGTATGGTCGACTCTACTGGAGATAAATTTACGGCCTATTTAGGTAAAGAAGATGCGACTAATTTAAATTCAACTATTTCTAGTAAATTTGTTGGAATCGGTGCTGAAGTCAAAATTAGCAAGAAAAATATTCAGATTGTTTCAGCTATTAAAGGAACACCAGCTAAAAAGGCTGGTTTGAAGACAGATGATATTATCCAAAAAATAGATGGTAAATCTATTTATGGTCTCAGTTTAGAAAAAGCTGTTTCAAAAATTAGAGGTAAAAAAGGAACAATAGTGAAACTAACTATTAAACGTGATTCATCAACATTTAATGTTTCAATAAAACGAGATGATATTCCTGTTAAAACAGTCTATAGTAGTATTTCGAAAAAGAATAAAAAAGTAGGATATATTCAAATTAGTACATTTTCTGAGGATACATCTAACGAAGTCAAATCTGCAGTGAAGTCACTTAGAAAAGATGGCGCTACATCGTTTGTCATTGATGTTCGTGATAATCCAGGTGGCCTTATGGATCAAGCATTAGCGATTGGATCAATGTTCTTAAAAGATGGTCAAACAATTATGCAGGTACAAGGCAAAACGGGTTCTCCTGAAGTATATAAGGCTGGTAAAAAATATGACTCAGGATTTAAAGTCACAGAAAAAACAGCTGTTGTCATTAATAAAGATAGTGCAAGTGCTTCTGAAATTTTAGCAGCCGCACTTAACCAATCTGGTAATGATAAATTAATTGGGTCAACATCTTATGGAAAAGGTACCGTCCAAACAATCAATACCTTTACAGATAAAACAGAATTAAAAGTTACCATTGCTAAATGGCTAACACCTGATGGTTCTTGGATTAATAAAAAAGGGATTAAGCCTACTATTTCAGCTGATTATCCTGCGTATGCTTATTCACCACTAATTAATACTGATAAAACATATAAATATGAAGACGTTACACCTCAAGTTAAAACGATTCAAGTTTACTTAAGCGCACTTAATTATTATAAAGACAAAAATAATGGTTACTTTGGTACATCAACGGTTAATGCAGTAAAAATGTTACAAAAAGAAAATACTTTAACTCAAACGGGCGAAGTTAACAAAGATACTGCTTTAAAAATTGAAACATTAGTTCAGAAAAAAATTTCAAAAAATGATCCTGCCTATGATGCGGCAATTAAATCGTTAACAAATTAATAAAAGACTGAAGAGGGCGAAACTAAATAGCGGAACTCTCTTCTTTTTGTGCACAAATTAAGGTATTCTGATTAAGAGAGTTAAATATAAAGAATTAAGCAAGTTAATTAAAAGTTTACTTGGCTTAACAAGGAGAATTTAAATGACAGTAATCCAATGGTTCCCAGGACATATGGCAAAAGCCTTAAGATTAGTAAAGGAAAAATTAAACTTAGTAGATATCGTACTTGAATTAGTTGATGCAAGATTGCCTGAATCATCTAGAAATCCGCAACTTGAGCAATTACTTGCAACAAAACCTCATATTATGGTTTTAACAAAAAAAGATATGGCCGATCCGAACGTTACTGCACGTTGGCTACAGTACTATGAAAACAAAGGAATTCCGGCAGTTGCAGTAGATAGTCAACACGGACAACTTAACGCTATCGAGAAAAAAATTAACGTTGTTTTAAAAGATAAAATAGCGTTACGAGAAAGTAAAGGTATCCTCCAACAACGAGTTAAGGTAATGTGTATCGGAATTCCGAATGTTGGAAAATCGACGTTACTAAATCATTTGTTAAGTAAAAATGTCGCCATAACTGGAAATAGACCTGGGGTGACAAAAGCACAGCAATGGTTAAAAGCCGGAAAATCAATGTCTCTTTTAGATACACCAGGTATTTTATGGCCCAAATTTGAAGATCAAGAAATCGGTAAACGTCTTGCTTTAACAGGAGCAATAAAAGACTCTTTATATGCAAAAGATGACATTGCATTATACGGGTTAGAACATTTTAAACAAACAAATCCAAAGGCATTACAAGAGAAATATAAATTAACGGATGAACAAATGCAGTTAAGTAATGTTGATTTATTATTAGATTTAACAAAAAAAATGGGTTTCAAAGAAGATTATGATCGTGCGAGTGAGAGAATTATATTTGATATTAGACAAGGTAAACTTGGTCGTTATACCTTAGAAATCCCTCAATTGGGTGGCGAATAGTTGTGACCAAATTTACAATTTCTCAAGTAAAAGAACATTTATTGAATAATCCATCGGATAATTTTATGCAAGAAATAGCTAAAGACTCTCGCAAAGGAGTTATTAAGCTTTTAATCCAATATAATAATAGACAAAAAAAACTAGTTGAACACCAAGAATTATTTAATCGTAGGTTAGTAATAGAAAGAGACCTATGGCAGAATGGTATTCCTTACATCGCTGGTATTGATGAGGTTGGAAGAGGACCGTTAGCTGGTCCAGTTGTTAGTGCAGCAGTTATTTTACCTCATAATTTCAATCTAATTGACGTGAATGATTCGAAAAAATTATCTGCATCTATGCGTGAAGCATTATACGTTGAAATATTAGCTACAGCTGTTTCAGTTGGTATATCTGTGATAAATAATCAAACAATTGATGAAGTTAATATATATCAAGCATCAAGAATTGCTATGTTAGAAGCTGTTAATTCATTGGACGTGAAACCACAACAATTATTGATTGATGCTATGACGATTGATAGCGATATTCCGCAGGAAAGTTTCATTAAAGGCGATTCTAAAAGTGCTAGTATTGCTGCTGCTAGTATCGTTGCTAAGGTTTACCGAGATCATCTCATGAACTTTTACAATGAATTATATCCAGGATACGATTTCAATCATAATGATGGATATGGAACTAAAAAACATTTAGCAGGACTTAGCAAATTAGGAGTCACTCCAATTCATCGTCGAACATTTGAACCAATTAAATCTATTCTAAAAAAATAATGAAATAAATTGCGTACCTTATTAGTATTAATGACTAATAAGGAGAAACAATGACAATAAGAGACACTTTAATTAAACTTAGACTATGTTCTGAAATAACGTATATTGGCGAAAATAAAATTTTTGATTGGTTACAACAGAATCCAAGTTGTACTGATTTAACTCTAGATGTAATTAAATCCATTTTAAATTTAAATAGTAAAAAAATAGCTAGTTTCAGTAAAGCTTACACTAGTATTTCATTGAAAAATGAGGTTATTACCAATAAGTTACATTCAACAATTGTGACTATTATTGATGAGGACTATCCGTATCGACTAAAAGAATGCTATCGACCACCAATTGTTCTTTTTATGCGAGGAAATACGCAATTATTAAATCGACAATCACTTGCTGTTGTTGGTGCTCGGCAAAGAACTGACTACTCAATAGAAGTAATACGATTATTATTACCAAATAGTATCCAAAATGATAAGGTAATTTTAAGCGGATTAGCAGCCGGCGTTGATACCTTGGCACACCAATTTACAATAGCTAACGGAGCAGATACAATTGCTGTTATTGGGACAGGTTTAAATATTTATTATCCAAAAATTAATGAAGATTTACAAATTGAAATTAGCAAAAAGGGACTTTTATTATCTGAGTACGGACTGAATACAGGACCACAACGTAATCATTTCCCTGAAAGAAATCGAATTATTGCAGGCCTTTGTGAATGCTTATTAGTTACAGAGGCTAAACACCATAGTGGTAGTCTTATAACTGCCAATTTAGCATTGCAAGAAAATCGCACAGTACTAGCTGTACCCGGATCAATTATTAGTCCTCTTTCACTTGGGTGTAATGAACTAATAATAGCCGGTGCAATGCCGATTATTAACGGTGAACAGATACTTGCAGAGTTCTATGAAAACTAGTTACGCTTGACAAGTCTCTCTAATATGCTTTAAGATTACTAACGATTTTAAAAATGTTATTGCTTACAATATAAATACTACGAAGGAGTTCAATTATGCCAGTAACCAAAAAGAAAAAGAGAACGCCGGCAAAAAAAAATCTAGTTATTGTTGAATCACCTTCTAAGGCTAAAACAATTGAAAAATACCTAGGCAGCAACTACCATGTTGTCGCTAGTCTTGGACATATTAGAGATTTACCACGAAGTAAAATGGGAGTTGACGTTGAAAACAACTATGATCCTCATTACATTTCAATTCGTGGTAAAGGCGATGTTATTAAAAGTTTAAAAAAAGAAGCTAAAAAAGCTAAAAATGTTTATCTAGCAGCCGATCCTGATCGTGAAGGCGAGGCAATTGCATGGCATTTATCTCATATTTTAGATTTAGATATCACGGACAAAAATCGTGTTGTTTTTAATGAAATTACAAAAGATGCAGTTAAAAATGCTTTTAATGATCCTAGATCAATTGATATGAATTTAGTTGATGCACAACAAGCTCGCCGTATTTTAGATAGATTAGTTGGTTATTCAATTAGTCCTTTATTATGGGCTAAAATAAAAAAAGGCTTAAGTGCTGGTCGAGTTCAGTCTATTGCTTTGAATTTAATTATTGATAGAGAAAAAGAAATTCGTGCATTTATACCAGAGGAATACTGGACTATTGATTCTGAATTTAAAAAAGGTAAAGAGAAATTTGATGCAGCTTTTTATGGTATTAAGGGAAAGAAAAAAGCACTTCATGATAATGAAGATGTTAAAAAAGTAATGGCATTAATTGATACAAAACAAGATTTTGATATCACCGCTGTCACAAAAAAAGAACGTAAAAGATTTCCAGCTTTACCATTTACTACAAGTACAATGCAACAAGATGCTAATAGAAAATTAAACTTTCGTACAAGAAAAACGATGATGGTTGCACAACAATTATATGAAGGAATTCATCTCGGAAAACAGGGTACTGTTGGTTTAATCACTTACATGCGTACCGACTCGACTCGTGTATCTACGACTGCCAAACATGAAACTGCTCAATTTTTACACGAAAAGTATGGTGAAGATTATGCAGCTATTAAGCCACGCAAAGGTAAATTACAAGAAGGTGCACAGGACGCACATGAAGCAATTAGACCTTCCTCTGTTTTACGTACACCTGCTTCAATGAAGGATTATTTAAGTAATGATCAAATGAAGTTATATAAATTAATTTGGTCGCGATTTGTTGCCAGTCAAATGACACCAGCTGTAATGGATACAATGTCTGTATCTATTGAACAAAATGGCGTTACTTATCATACTTCTGGGTCAAAGACTAAGTTTGCAGGTTATACAAAAATTTATGAGGATAACAAAAAGACTGATAATATTTTACCGGATTTAAAAGTTGGCGATCATGTTAAGTTAGCTAAAAATCAGCCTAACCAACATTTTACTCAGCCACCTGCTAGATTCACTGAAGCAAATTTAATTAAAACACTTGAAGAAAATGGTGTTGGACGTCCATCAACGTATGCACCAACCTTGGATACTATTCAACGTCGATATTATGTGAAATTAATTGCTAAGCGTTTTGAACCAACTGAACTGGGTGAAATTGTAGATGATATGATTGAAGCTTATTTTAGTGATATTGTGAATGTTAAATTTACTGCTGAATTAGAAAAAGGTCTTGATAACATTGAAGTCGGAGACGAAAATTGGGTTAAAGTTGTTGATGATTTTTATAAACCATTTTCAAAAAATGTTGAACATGCCCAAGAAACAATTGAGAAAGTTCAAATTAAAGATGAACCAGCTGGATTTAATTGTGAAATTTGTGGGTCACCGATGGTTATTAAGATGGGCCGATATGGTAAATTTTTTGCATGTACGCGTTTTCCAGATTGTCGTAATACAAAAGCAATCGTTAAAGAAATTGGTGTAACTTGTCCATTGTGTCAGCAAGGGGAAGTAATTGAACGTAAATCTAAACGAAATCGTTTATTCTATGGTTGCTCAAGATACCCAGATTGTGAATTCGTATCATGGGATAAACCTATTGGTCGCGAATGTCCAAAATGTCAACATTATTTAATTGAGAAAAAAGTAAAAGGTGGAAAACAAGTCAAATGTAGTAATTGTGACTATGAAGAAGCGGTTCAAAAATAATTGAATCTAACTAGCAGGGGGATTATATAATGGAAAATACTAGCGTTAATGTAATCGGTGCTGGTCTTGCCGGTAGTGAAGCTGCATGGCAGATTGCCAAGCGAGGAGTTCATGTTAATTTATACGAGATGCGCCCTATCAAAATGACACCAGCGCATCATACTGAGAATTTTGCTGAACTAGTTTGTACGAATTCTTTAAGAGCTAATCAAATTACGAATGCCGTTGGTCTTTTGAAGGAAGAGATGAGACAGTTAGATTCAGTTATTATGAAGTCAGCTGACCATAATGCAATTCCGGCTGGCGGTGCGCTAGCCGTTGACCGTGATAAATTTTCTGGTGAGATAACTGATTTAGTTAAAAATCATGAAAATATTACGGTTATCAATGAAGAGTTAACTGAACTACCAAAAGGTCCAACAATTGTTGCGACAGGTCCTTTAACATCATCAGGTTTAGCAGAATCAATTAAACAATTAAATGGTAGTGAGGGACTTTATTTTTATGATGCAGCTGCACCAATTTTAGAAAAATCATCATTAAATATGGATAAAATCTACTTAAAATCACGATATGATAAAGGTGATGCTGCATACCTTAATTGTCCAATGACTAAAGAGGAATTTATAACCTTTTATAAGGCACTAATAGGGGCCGAAACTGCTGAAATGCATGATTTTGAAGATGAAAAATTTTTCGAAGGTTGTATGCCAATTGAAGAAATGGCTAGAAGAGGCGCTAAAACAATGTTATTTGGCCCTTTAAAACCAGTTGGATTAGAAGACCCTAAGACTGGTAGAACACCTTTTGCCGTTGTCCAATTGCGTCAAGACAATGCAGTCGGTGACTTATACAATATTGTTGGTTTCCAAACGCATCTTAAATGGGGCGAACAAAAGAATGTTTTCTCACTAATTCCAGGTTTAGAAAATGTTGAATTTGTTCGTTATGGTGTTATGCATCGTAATACATTTATGCGTTCTCCTGATACACTGGAACCAACATATCAGTCTAAATTTAGAAATGATTTATTTTTTGCTGGTCAAATGACAGGTGTTGAAGGCTATGTAGAAAGTGCTGCAAGTGGATTATTAGCAGGGATCAATGCCGCACATCTTGTTTTAGGAGAAGAGCTAGTCGTACTTCCTAAAACAACTGTGATGGGAGCTATGGCCCATTATATAACACATGCCAGTGGTAAACATTTTCAGCCGATGAATGCTAACTTTGGTATTATCCCTAAATTAGGCACAAAAATTCGAGATAAACAAGAAAAAAATCAAGCGGTTGCAAATCGTGCTCTAGAGCATTTAGCAATTGTTAAACCAAGTCTTTAAATATTTATGAAATATCTGATAAAATAATTGAGTTATACTTCATTGTTGTGCTACAGTAGTAGCGTTCAATGAAGTTTTTTTATACAATAAATGAGTAACATGGAGGAGTTTATTATGGCAACTGTTTCATTTCATGCAACAACAATTTGTGCCGTTAAGCATAATGGTCACTGTGCAATGGCCGGTGATGGCCAAGTCACAATGGGTGAAAAAGTTATTATGAAGGGGACTGCTAGAAAAGTTCGTCGCATATATAACGATCAAGTAGTTGTTGGTTTCGCTGGTAGCGTTGCCGACGCATTTAATCTTGAAGAACGATTTGAAAAAAAATTAAATGAATTTAGTGGTAATTTACAACGTGCAGCAGTTGAATTAGCTCAGGATTGGCGTAGTGAACAATCCTTACAAAAATTAGAAGCACTTTTGATTGTAATGAACAGTAATGAAATGTTATTAGTTTCTGGTAGTGGAGAAGTAATTGAACCTGACGATGACATTTTAGCAATCGGATCTGGCGGAAATTTTGCTTTGTCTGCTGCAAAGGCACTTAAGCATCATACAACTGATATGTCAGCTAAAGAAATTGCTGAGGCATCAATTAATATTGCCGGTGATATTGATATTTTTACTAACCATCATGTCATCTCAGAAGAATTATAGAAAGCGGGTAAATTTATGACTATAAGTGATAAAACACCAAAACAGATTGTTACAGAACTAGATCAATACGTTATCGGTCAAAATGATGCAAAAAAGGCCATTGCTGTTGCATTACGTAATAGATATCGTCGGATGCAACTTTCTGAATCAATGCAAAAAGATGTTACACCTAAAAATTTAATGATGATTGGGCCAACTGGTGTAGGTAAAACTGAAATTGCTCGTCGTTTGGCAACAATGCTTGAAGCACCATTTATTAAAGTTGAAGCAACAAAATTCACTGAAGTTGGTTACGCTGGACGTGATGTTGAATCAATGGTACGTGACTTGGTTGACGTGTCAATTAAATTAGAAGAAGATGCTCAATATGGCCGTGTTTCAGGCGCAGCTGAACGTATGGCTGATAAACGACTTGTAAAACTTCTAGTTCCAGGTATTAAAAAACAAAAAAAAGCCGAGAATGTTAATCTTATGCAAATGATGTCTCAAATTCAAAAAGGTCAAATACCTGCCGGATTAGATGCAAAAGATGAAGAGGAGGTCACTGACGACATTAGAAATGAACGACTATCTGTATCGGAACAACTAAGTCGTGGTTTATTAGAAAATAACGAAGTGACAATTAAAGTTGATGAACCTAAACAGCCTTCTGGTATGAATGGCATGATGGGACAAATGGGCATCGACTTAGGAGATACCTTAAGTGCATTAACACCAACACGCCAAGTAGAAAGAACGTTAACCGTAGCAGAAGCCCGTAAAATTTTAATTCGTGAAGAATCAAAAAAATTAGTTAATGTAGCAGATATCAATCAAGCTGCAATTGAACGTGCTGAAAACACTGGAATTATTTTTATTGATGAAATTGATAAAATTACTTCAAAATCTCAAAAAAATAGTGGTGAAGTTTCTAGAGAAGGCGTACAACGTGATATTTTACCAATTGTTGAAGGCTCTCAAATTTCAACTAAATATGGTGTTATTAATACTGATCATATCTTGTTTATTGCATCAGGTGCTTTTCATGAAAGTAAACCTAGCGATTTAATTGCTGAACTTCAAGGTCGTTTCCCAATTCGAGTTGAATTAGATGATTTGAGCCAAGCAGATTTTGTTAAAATTCTTACAGAACCTCATAATGCCTTAATTAAACAATATATTGCTTTAATTGGCACTGATAATATTAATGTGACATTTACAATTGAAGCAATTGAGAAAATATCTGAAATTGCTTACAACGTTAACCACGATACTGAAAATATTGGTGCACGCAGACTGCATACAATTCTTGAAAAATTACTTGAAGATTTACTATTTGAGGGTCCAGATATGCAAATGGGTGACATAACAATTACTGAAAGTTATGTTGAAGACAAAATTGGTAACATCGTTGCTGATAAAGATCTTAGTCGTTATATTTTATAGGATAGGGTGAACTAAAATGACAGTTGAACTTAAAAATGATTTCATCACAGTCAAAATTGCTGAACAAGGTGCTGAATTAATCAGTATTACCGGAAATGACACATCTATTGAATATATTTGGCAAGCAGATAAACAATACTGGGGTAGACATGCCCCAGTATTGTTTCCATTTGTTGGGCGTTTAAAAAATGATGAATATGCGTATGATCATAAAACATATAAAATGGGTCAACATGGCTTTGCCCGTGACATGCTTTTTACAGTGGTTTCTAAAAGTAAAACATCAGTTGTTCTGGAATTAGGTTCATCCCCAGAAACAATCTCAAAGTATCCGTTTAATTTTAGATTGAGATTACATTACATTTTAACTAATCATCAAATAAAAGTAATTTACGATGTTTATAACCCCGATGAAAATCCTTTGTTATTTTCTATCGGAGGACACCCAGCATTTAACGTACCACTTAAAAATGCTTATTTAAATCTAGAAAATTATCAAATTGAAGTGGCACCAAATGTTGAAAGACGTCAAATTCCACTAGTTGGACCTTTTAGCGATATCGAAAATGCAAAATCAGTTAAGTTCAACGAACCTATTAAGTTATCTCGCGAAACATTCAAAAATGATGCCTTAATTTACGAATTGAAACAACTAGAAACGACTATCTTACTTTCAACACCTGAAGATGATCATGGTGTTTCCGTGACATTAAATGGTGCAGATTACGTTGGTATCTGGTCGAAATATCCTGAAAATTCACCATTTGTTTGTATTGAACCATGGTGGGGAGTAGCTGATAATATTGAATCTACTGGTAATTTATCAGATAAAAGTAATATTTATACGTTAGAAAAAAATAAATCGTTCGAAGGTTCGTATGAAATCACAGTATTTTAAAAAAAAAATCGATGAAATAATCATCGATTTTTTTTATTTCGTAAATATAATCCAAGACCAAAAGGTACCATACTCTCAGTACCATTTAAAATACGTTTTATGTTGTCTCTATGTTTATAAATAACAAATATAGTCAAAATACCTGCAATACTAGTTAATAACCAATCTTGAAATAATATCGCTGTTATCGTAATACCAATAAATCCAATGACACTTGCAACACTTACCATACTCGTTAAAAGTATTAAAGAAATAAACATGGTACAAGCGATAAGAAAAAATAGCGGATTATACGGTAATAAAATACCCGCACCAGTAGCAACTGCCTTACCACCTTTAAATCCAGTAAATATTGAGAATGTATGTCCAGCTACTGCACCTACACCAATTAGTAAAGGACTAACGGTTGATGCGACCCCAAACATATAAGGGAGGCTTGCAGCTATAATTCCTTTTGATATATCCATCACTAAGACAACAGTCCCTGCTTTTGGTCCAAGAACTCGATAAGTATTAGTTGTACCAACATTACCACTACCAAAATTTCTGATATCCTTTTGATAAAAATATTTTCCAATCCAAACCCCTGATGGAATTGATCCTAAAATATAAGCGATAATCAACATTAATATGATTGTACCCATGATAATTCACTCCTTTCAGCCAGTAAATCCAATAAGTAGTATTTTAACATTCTTTTAAGAAGACACCAAAATTTTTTATAAAATAGAACATCTATTCGGATTTCTCTTTACATTTTAAAAAAGAATAGGTTATTATAGTAACGTTACTGTAGGAATACAGAGTAAGGGGCGTTTAACTGAATGACTAATCAAAATAAAACAAAATACAATGATGATTCAATTCAAGTTCTTGAAGGACTAGAAGCAGTTAGAAAACGACCTGGTATGTATATTGGGTCGACAGATGGCAAGGGATTACATCATCTTGTCTACGAGATTGTTGATAACGCAGTTGATGAAGCCTTGTCAGGATATGGTTCACAAATCGACGTTACAATCCACAGTGATAACAGTATTACTGTTGTAGATTATGGTCGTGGTATGCCTATTGGTATGCATGCATCAGGAATACCAACTGTTGAAGTTATCTTCACTGTCTTACATGCTGGTGGAAAATTTGGCCAAGGCGGATATAAAACGTCTGGTGGACTACATGGCGTTGGCGCAAGTGTCGTTAACGCATTATCTTCATCATTAACAGTTGATACCGTTCGTGATGGTATTCGTTATGAAGAAAAGTTTAAAAATGGTGGGCATCCAGTTGGGACTTTAAAAAAATTAGGTGCAACTAAACGAGCAAATGGAACAACAGTAACTTTTAAACCCGATGAAAGTATTTTTTCAACTACAATTTATAAGTATGATATTTTAGCTGAAAGATTAAAAGAGTCTGCCTTTTTATTACGTGGTGTCAAAATTGTTTTAACAGATGAAAGAACTGATAAACAAGATATCTATCATTTTGAAGAAGGTATTAAAGAATTCGTTGCTTATTTAAACGAAGACAAAGATACACTTGGCGAAGTGATGTATTTTGATGGCATTAAAGATAAAATTGAAGTAGAAGTTGCAGCACAATATAATGATGGCTACTCAGAAAACTTAATGTCCTTTGTTAATAACGTTCGGACAAAAGATGGTGGTACACATGAAGCAGGAATGAAGTCTGCTTGGACAAAAGCATTTAACGAATATGCCAGAAAATTAGGTCTTTTAAAAGATAAAGATCGTAATTTAGAAGGTAGTGATGTTCGAGAGGGCCTTTCAGGAGTCATTTCAGTGCGAATACCTGAAGAGTTATTGCAATTCGAAGGACAAACGAAGGGTAAATTAGGTACACCCGAAGCAAGATCTATCGTCGATAGCGTTCTGAGTGAAAAACTTGGGTTTTATTTGATGGAAAATGGTGAGTTTGCACAAGAACTTGTTAGAAAATCAATTAAAGCTAGAGAGGCTCGAGAAGCAGCTCGTAAGGCTCGTGATGATTCAAGAAATGGGAAAAAGAAAAAGAAAAATGATCGCTTATTATCTGGGAAATTAACACCTGCACAATCGAAAAACGCTAAGAAAAATGAGTTGTTTTTAGTCGAAGGTGATTCTGCCGGTGGTTCAGCTAAACAAGGTCGTGAACGCAAATTCCAAGCCATTCTACCTTTACGTGGTAAGGTATTGAATACTGAAAAGGCAAAATTACAAGATATTTTAAAAAATGAAGAAATTAATACAATGATTTATACAGTTGGCGCAGGTGTTGGTGCTGAATTTAAGCTCGAAGACAGTAACTACGATAAAATTATTATCATGACTGATGCTGATACTGATGGTGCGCACATCCAAACCTTATTATTGACATTTTTCTATAAATATATGCGTCCACTAATTGATGCTGGGAAAATCTATATTGCTTTACCACCTTTATATAAAATTCAAAAAGGAACGGGTAAAAAAATAGAGAGTATCTATGCTTGGACCGATGAAGAGCTTGATAAAGCAACAACAAAAATTGGACGTGGTTACAACCTACAACGATTTAAAGGTCTGGGCGAAATGAATGCAGATCAATTATGGGAAACAACTATGGATCCAATGACAAGAACTTTAGTTAGAATTCGAATTGATGATCCTGCACTTGCTGAAAAAAGAGTGACAACCTTAATGGGCGACAAGGTAGAACCTCGTCGAAATTGGATTGAAGAAAATGTTCAATTTTCACTTGAAGAGGACGGTAGTATCCTTGATAAGGTATCAAGTAAACAAGTTACTGATTTAAAAAATGAAGAAGATTTAACATTATTTGAAGATCAAACAACGACTGACTAAGGAAGGAGGATTATTAATTTGGCTATAGAAAAAGATACATCAAAAATTCAAGAGCTGACCTTAGAAGATGTTATGGGTGAACGATTTGGTCGTTATTCTAAATATATTATTCAAGAACGTGCTTTACCTGATATACGTGATGGCCTAAAACCTGTTCAACGTCGTATTTTATACGCAATGAATCAAGATGGTAACACATATGATAAAGGGTTTAGAAAATCTGCTAAATCTGTCGGAAATGTTATGGGTAATTTTCATCCTCATGGAGATAGCTCAATTTACGAAGCTATGGTCCGTATGAGTCAAAACTGGAAATTACGAACACCATTAATTGAAATGCACGGAAATAATGGGTCAATGGATGGTGATTCTCCTGCCGCAATGCGTTACACAGAAGCTCGTACAAGTAAAATTGCGACTGAAATGCTACGTGATATTGAAAAAGAAACGGTTGATTTCGTATTGAATTTTGATGATACGGAGTATGAACCAACTGTTTTACCAGCAAGATTTCCTAATTTGTTAGTAAATGGTGCAACGGGAATTTCAGCTGGGTATGCAACTGAAATTCCACCTCATAATTTAAGCGAGGTTGTTGATGCCGTTGTTTATTTAATTGGTCATCCAAATGCGACTTTAGATAAATTAATGTCATTCGTTAAGGGCCCCGATTTTCCAACCGGTGGTATTTTACAAGGACTATCCGGCATCCAGAGTGCTTATAAAACGGGGCGTGGTAAAGTAGTCGTTCGTTCTAGAACTGAGATTCAAGAACTAAAGGGTGGTAAAACACAAATTATTATTTCAGAAATTCCATACGAAGTGAATAAAGCTGTTCTTGTTAAAAAGATGGATGAAATTCGCTTATTAAAAAAAGTTGATGGGATTGCTGAAGTTCGAGATGAAAGTGATCGTGAAGGACTACAAATTGCAATTGAATTAAAACGCAACGTCAATGCACAAGGTATTTTAAATTATTTATTTAAAAATACTGATTTACAAATTTCGTATAATTTCAATATGGTTGCAATTAACCATCAACGACCTGAGTTAGTTGGCTTAAAAAAATTCTTATCTTCGTACTTAGAGTATCAATTAAGTGTTACGAAAAAAAGAACTGAATTTGATTTAAAAAAGGCTGAGTCTCGTCAACATATCGTTGAAGGGTTAATTAAAGCTTTATCAATTTTAGATAAAGTAATTAAAGCAATCCGTGCAAGTAAAGATAAAAAGAGTGCTAAATTAAGCTTAATGGATCTGTTCGATTTCACAGAAAAACAAGCTGAAGCAATTGTTTCATTACAACTGTACCGCTTGTCTAATACAGATGTGACTGCGCTTGAAAAAGAAAATGCAGAGCTTGCTGCAAAAATTATTGATTACAAAGCAATATTGGCAGATCCTAGTAAGTTATCTGATGTTGTGAAAAAAGAGCTTAAACAAGTATCTAAAGAATATGCCACACCTCGACTAACTGAAATTCAAGAACATATTGAAGACATTAAGATTGAAACAGCAGTTTTAGTAACTCCCGAAGATGTTCAAGTATTAGTTAGCCGTGATGGTTATCTCAAACGTAGCTCATTACGGTCATTTAACGCCTCAGGAGTAAATGAGAATGGTTTGAAAAACGAAGATCAAATTGTATTTAATGAATCTGTTAACACATTAGATCATCTATTTATGTTTACAAATAAGGGAAATATGATTTACCGTCCAATTCATGAAATAACTGAGGCAAAGTGGAAAGATACTGGGGAACATATTTCACAAACTATTGGATTAGATACTGATGAATATTTAATTAAAGCATTTTCTTTCAAAAAAGTGAATGTCCCTGGTAAATTTGTTTTTGCAACTAAAAATGGATTCATTAAACAAACACTGGTTTCCGACTTACAACCCGGACGAACTTATAAAGGTCATGCAAGTAAATTCATGAAATTGAAGGAAGCTAACGATGATGTTATCTTGATTTCATACTTGAAAGAAACGGATGACTCGTTATTCATTTTTAGTGCTTCACATGATGGGTATGGATTAAAGTATCCTCTCGAAGAAGTTCCTGTTGTCGGATCTAAAGCAGCTGGTGTAATCGCGATGAATCTTAAGAAGGATGATTATGTTGCCGCTACTTGTTTAGTAACTGAACATAGTCAGATTGGATTATTAACACAGCGCGGTTCATTTAAGCGTATGGCTGTATCAGAAGTGAGCTCGACAAGTAGGGCGAAACGTGGCGTTCTTGTTCTTAGAGAGCTTAAGAAGGAACCTCATAGAGTCGTTGGCATGAAACTCATTACTAAAGATGTGAATTTAAATGCCCTTACTGAAAGTGGCAATGAATTTATTATCGAACCAATGTCATATCCGCTATCTGATAGATATTCAAATGGTTCATTTGTTATTGATACAGAACAATTAGGAATACCTAATAATTTAAATGAGATTAATTAATAATTAAATTGTTAAAAAAAGGCAAATTTGTTTGCTCTTTTTTTTTATTACGCTTATTATACTAATATGACTATTAATTTCTAGAACTGAGGAGATCACGCTAATATGAAAACAAAGCAAGAAAATATATTTTCATCAAAAACGTTAACATATTTTTTACAGCTTGCAGATATAATGAATTATACGCAAGCAGCCCAAATATTAGGAATCACACAACCTGCATTAACACAGCAAATTAAAAAATTAGAAAGAACAGTTGGTGCACCACTTTTTTATTCTGTTGGTAAAAAATTACATCTTTCTGATGCTGGCTATACAATGCTAGATGCAACACACCAAATCTATGAAACATTAAATAAAGCAACGAATGAAATTCAACAATCAACAAGTGCAACACAAGGAGAAATTACTATCGGGATTTTGGCTTCAATCGAAGACGAAGTGTTTGATGATTTTGTTATCCAGTACTATAAAAATAATCCAGATATTATTGTGTCATTCCATTTACTAACGCGTAAAGAAATTTGGAGTGAACTTGAGAATAATAAAATTGATTTAGCTATTATGTATCTTCCAGATGAAAGTATTAAAAACTGGAAACCATACGAAAGTAAGAAAATCTTTACTGAAGATTTATTGTTTTTACATCATAATGAAAAGTTATCTTCTAAAAAGAAAGTTAGACTTCAAGAAACAATTGATAATGTTTGGGTCACTTATCCAAGTGATTATTATCTTGATAAAACAATTAAAACAATTTATCAAAATCAATTAGTTAACCTGCCAAAGAGTGTTGCTAGATTTACATCACCCACACAGATTTTAAAATTTGCTCGTGCAACACATGCTTATTCAGCATTACCAACTTCATTTTTAACGGCTCATCCTGAAAGCAAAGACCTTTGGACATCTCATTTTGATCCAGAAATAAAATTTGATTTGTCATTTGTCTTTAGAAAAGATAAAGATGAAATTCCTAGAAATGAACATTTTTTAAATGCATTTGATAAATTTTTAGAAGAAAAAGATTACATGACTCGACTTAAAGAAATTAACAAATAAAAAGGAGATTATAATAATGACTAAACAATTAATTTTTGGACATCAAAGTCCTGATACAGACGCAGTTGTAGCTGCTAAAGCATTCTCATATCTACAAAATAAATTAGGTTTCGATACTGAAGCCGTTACCTTAGGAACATTAAGTGAAGAAACAAAATTTGTTTTAGATTACTTTAATGAACCTGAACCAAGAATTATTGAAACAGCTAAAAATGAGGTTGAATCAGTTATGTTAGTTGATCATAATGAATCTCAACAAAGTGTTTCTGATATCGCTGATCTTGTTGTAACAGACGTTGTCGATCATCATCGTATTGCTAATTTCACAACCAATATGCCTCTTAATTTCCGCGCAGAGGCTGTCGGTTGTTCAAGTACCATCCTATGGAAAATGTTTAATGAAAACAATATTGAAATTCCTGCTAATATTGCAGGATTAATGATGTCAGCTATTATTTCTGATACATTGTTATTCAAATCACCTACAACGACTCCAGTTGATATTGAAGCAACTAAAGCACTTTCTAAAATTAGTAACACTGATTACAATGTATACGGATTAGATATGTTAAAAGCTGGAACTAATTTATCTAGCAAAACTGAAACAGAATTGATTAACGGAGATGCCAAATCTTTTGATATGGCTGGTAAAACAGTACGTGTTGCTCAAGTTAATACCGTTGATTTAGAAGAAGTTTTTAACCGTGAAGCTGCACTAGTTTCAGCGATTGAAGATGATAGTAAAGCTAATAATTATGATTTATTCTTACTATTAGTTACAAATATCCTAGACAGTGATTCAGAACTATTAGTTGTTGGAGAACCTAAAGAAATGGTTGAAAAAGCCTTCAACACAAAACTTTCTGATAACAAATTGTCATTACCTGGTGTTGTTTCAAGAAAAAAACAAGTTGTTCCTCAATTACAAGCTGTTTTTGAAGCTTAATAAAAAATCTTAAAAGTTTAGACTTTATCTCTAAGCTTTTTTATTTTAAGGAGAATTTAGGATGCTACCTGAAGAACAAATTCAAGCAGTTAAAATATATACGCAAAATAAATTAGCGTCAGATACTTCTGGACATGACTTTGCTCATATTGAACGAGTCGTTACAAATTCAAAAACGATTGCCTCAGAAATTCATAATATCAATTATTTAATAATTGTTCTTAGTAGTTATTTACATGACGTAATTGATGATAAAGTAGTCGATAATGTTAAAGAAGAAGTAACTAATTTAACAAATTTTTTAACATCTATTGATTTAACTTCACTTCAAATTAATGATATTTTAATAATTATTAAATCAATTTCTTTTAAAAACCAATTGAACGATAATACTATTAACTTGCCCGAAGAAGCAAAAGTTGTTCAAGATGCTGATCGATTAGATGCAATTGGTGCTGTCGGTATTGCTAGAACTTTTTATTACGGTGGACATGTTGGCAGTAAAATATATGATCCACATCGTGGTCCAAGAAGAAATATGACCCCAGAAGAATACAGGAATATTGAGAATCAAACGGTCATTAACCATTTCTACGAAAAGTTATTGACACTTACAGAAACAATGAACACTGAACCAGGAAAACGAATGGCTAAAAATAGACATCAAATTATGTTAGATTTCCTTGAGAATTTCAAATCTGAATGGGAAGGAAAGTCATAAAATAAAAACGATTAACTCAATATCGAGTTAATCGTTTTTATTTTATAATTTATTAATAGCATTCCGTTGTTCTTCATCAATCATATGGGTATATAACGCAGTTGCACTTGTCGAACTCTGACCCAATTGTGTTGCTACAAGTTGTTCATTCTTCGTCTCTAGGTACAATTTAGAAGCGAGTGTATGGCGTAGTTTATGCGGCGTAACACGGACTTTAAATGCAGATGAGTACTTGGCTACCAATTTTTCAATTGTACCACTCTCAATGCGTTTTCCAATTCCACGATATGATGAACAAAATAGGGCTTTTTCCATTTTATCTACTTTATAGTTCATTGTACGCACTTCAATATATTTAACAAGATAGGGGATTACCCACGGTGCAATTGGCACAGTATCCTTCTTGCCACCTTTTCGAATGACGGTAATATTATTTGTTTTTAAATTTAAATCAGGTAGGTCACTATTTGCAACTTCTGAAACCCGTAAACCACTACCTAGCATTAAAGCGTTAATAGCAATATCGCGATCTTTATCCCGTTTGAAAAAGGAAAGACCTTTAGGCTTTAACAAATCGGCATATTTTTGATCAATAAAGTTAATATAATCACGATCTTCAGTTCCAAGCATTAATTTATCTTTAATATTTGCTGCACGTGTAGCAAACGTTTCGTTATCTTTTACGACAGTAATTTTTTTCATCACATTACGATAAAAATATGGCTCTCCATCTTCTTTTTCCGTTTCTTCAGAAAGATACCTGAACAATGAAGAAATCGCTGTTAGAGAACGATTTACAGTGCTCCTAGAGAGTTGTGTGTTGCTATTTGCATTATTTGATTTACTTCTAGAAAGTAGGGAGGATTTATATAGTTCCATATCTTCCTTTTTTAAATGTTCTAAAACACTAATATCGATTGTCTTAATTGATTTTTCGTTAACAATACCTTCTGCCAGTAACCAATCAAAAAAACGTCTAAACTCTGTTAAATATTGATATAACGTTGCATTGGATAGGGGGATTGTAGATTTAGATTGATAGTATTCCTGCGCATACCAAGGTTGGTACTGTAATTCATTCTCAATTAATTCTAAATATTTTTCTTTTCTCAAAAATACACCTCATTATAACGGATAGTTTAATACGTAGAGAATAACACATTAAAGAGTTACAATTCAACTTTAATGAAAGTTGAACGCAAAATGTTCTTATATCAAACAGTATGATACATATTATTTAAAATTAGTGTTTATTCACAAAATAACTAATATATTTAATACTTTAGATTTTAAGTAATCCTTATATAGCTAATACCATAATTTGGCAAATTATGGTCGTCATGCTTGATATGTATCTACAAATATTAGTGTTAATTATATAATTTATTGGAGAATAATAATTGTAAATATATTTTATGATGAACAAATTATATTTACATAAAATAAAATGAGCGAGATACAAATACAAAACGAATGATAATTTAAATAGACTTGTTTAAAATCAGTAAGATATTGCGCTACTAAACTTTCATTAAATTGTGTGTTTTAACTAAAGTTGGATAGTGTTAATATGATAAGTCTCAATTTACCACTCATTTGATGCTTTTAAACTTTATCTATTAACTTAAAATTATTTTCTCCGACATACTATTATCTAGTCACAGTTACATCTTAATTATTATTTGAAAACAAAAAACTAACAACCGATTAAACCGGTTGTTAGTTTTAATAACTCTTAAGCTTGATCAAAGTCTTTAATCCACGCTAATGCTAATGCTTTTTCACCTAAATGTGTCCCAATGACTGGTCCAAAGTAACTGATATCAAATGTCATATCAGGATATTTCTTCTTCATTTTAGTCTGCCACTTAATTGCTGACGTTTCATCATTTGCATGAATAATAAGTCCACGTAAAGGATAATCAACAGATGCACGATGCTCTTCAAATAAATCTTCTACACGCTTAATTGCCTTCTTAGTTGATCTAATCTTTTCAAATGCAACAATTTTATTTGAAACACTATCAAATGTTAAAATTGGCTTAATTTTAAGAACACTTCCAATAAAGGCTGAAGCATTAGACAAACGACCGCCTCGTACAAGATTTTGCAAATCATCAACAATGAAATATTCACCTAACGTTGTCTTCAAATCATCTAATCGGGCAATGATATCATCGATAGAGGCATCTTCTTTAGCCATTTTAGCAGCTTCCAAAGCTAAATATCCCATTAACATAACTGTGATACCAGAATCATACGGTATCACACGAGTTGACTCAATTGTTGGTGCTATATTTTTTAAATTATCAATAAATCCTGAAATTGTATTTGTTAAATGAATACTTAAAATAATATCATAGCCTTCGCTACCTAATTTATCATATAAGTTAATCATTTCCCCAACAGAAGGCTGTGAGGTACTTGGAAAGGATGCAGATGTCTTTAATTTTTCATAGAATCCTTCAGTTGTAATATCAACGCCTTCATTATAAATTTTATTGTCAATAATGACTGGGATAGGAATTATAGTAATATTGTTCTCTTCAATCTGATCTTTAGATAGGTACGAAGTACTATCTGTTACAATTGCTATTTTCATTAATTAAACACCTCATTTTATGACGGTTTAAACGTCAGTCCTCGTTAGACTTTTGTCTAAGCGATTTAATAATATTCTTAATAAATTTTGTTCATCTTCTGGCCACTTTTCAAAAATAGTTGCTTCAAGTTCAGTAAAACCTTTATCAACTGCTTTTGACGACTCAACGCCGATTTCAGTCATTGTATAAATCAATTGGCGTTTATCGTCACCGATACTATGCTTATCAAGCATTTCTTTTTCAACTAAGCGTTTTAATTGTCGACTTAGTGTTGAGATATCTAGATCTGTTTCTACGGCCAATTTTTCCTGTGTGTTAAATTTAGCACTTATTTTCTTTAATAACTGCCACTCAGATATTGTTAATTGATTTTTTTTAGTTAAACGTTGTAAAATCACTTTATACTGTTTATCAATTGATAGTAAGTTTTCAAGACTTGTTTTCATTTTGTTGACCCCTTAAATTCGATATACCTTGCATTATACAATATATAGACTAAAAATGGCAAGAAAACTATTCAATAATGATTCTTTGCGATTTATCGTTTAAAACGTTACACTTGTAGTTATTAAACATATTTTATAGAAAGTGAGTTGATTAAATGTCATTTGATGGCGTTTTTACTCATGCAATGATTAGTGAACTAAGAACCAAACTAATCGGTGGTCGGGTCTCAAAAATATCACAACCCTACCCTAATGAGGTTATTATTACAATTCGTGCAAATAGAAAGAATCAACCCTTACTATTATCTGCACATTCAAGTTATGCTCGTGCACAAATTACAAATATTCCCTATTCAAATCCTAAAACACCAACTAATTTTACTATGATGCTTCGTAAATATTTAGAGAGCGGTCAACTTGTAGCAATTGATCAGATTGCTAATGATCGTATTATTAATTTTTCATTTTTAACTAGAAATGAACTTGGTGATGAACAACCTCTAATTTTAAGTTTAGAAATGATGGGACGTTATAGTAATTGTCTACTAATTAATCCAACTAATGATAAGGTTTTGGATACCATTAAACATATTAGTTCAGACCAAAATCGATATCGTATGCTAATACCTGGTGCAACCTATCGTCAGCCACCAGCTCAAGATAAATTAAATCCATTTACAGATACAACTGATACATTTAAAAAACTTTTATCCGAGTTTCCAAATAAGGAAGTCCTAGCGAAGGAACTTCAAAATAGCTATCAAGGTCTCGCTGGTCAATCTAGTTTAGATCTTGCAACTGCACTTCATACTAATGTTGAAGACCCTAGTGTCAGCTGGTCAACTTTCTTCACACAATTTGATACACCGACACCAACTATTTTATCTGGCAAACGTCTTGATTTTTCGGCCATTCCAAATAAAGAAATTGGTACTGGTCAAGAATTCGATTCATTAAGCGAAATGCTGGATACTTACTATCTCGATAAAGCAAATAAAGACCGCGTTCAACAACAAGGTAGCCATTTAATCCGCGTTGTTAAAAATGAGCTCAAAAAGAACCGTGGTAAACAAAAAAAATTAGAAAAAACTTTAAAAAATACTGAAACAGCGGATCAATTACGGGTCCAAGGTGAATTATTAACTACTTATCTTCACTTAGTTAAACAAGGAATGACAGAAGTTTCATTACCTAATTTCTATGATAATGAAAAAGAAATGACCATTCAATTATCCAATCAAATTTCACCTTCAAAAAATGCACAAAAATATTTTAAAAAATATCAAAAACAAAAGAATGCAGTTATATTTGTTAATGAGCAACTTCTCCTAAATAAAAAAGAAATTGCTTACTTAGAAGAAATTCAATCAGAAATCGAGTTAGCTGAACCTAAAGACTTACCAGATATTAAGGTTGAATTACAACAACAAGGTTTATTAAAAGAACAAAAATTGAATAAAAATAAAAAAGCAATTAAAATTAAAATAAGTAAACCAGATGAATATTATGCAACAGATGGAACCCTTATCTCTGTTGGTAAGAATAATCTTCAAAATGATCAACTAACCATGAAGACAGCCAATAAATCTGACATCTGGCTACATGCTAAAAACATTCCTGGTTCCCATGTAATTATTCACAGTTCTAATCCTAGTGATGAAACAGTCACAGAAGCGGCTAACTTAGCTGCTTATTTCTCAAAATATCGTCAATCAGCATCTGTTCCAGTAGATTATATCCAAGTTAAACGGATTAAAAAGCCCAATGGCTCAAAGCCAGGTTTTGTTGTCTACGAAGGTCAAAACTCAACCTTTATTACACCAGACTTACAAAAAATTATGGCTATGCGTCGTAAATAAAAAGTTTCAACTAAGAAATTATTCTTAGTTGAAACTTTTTTACTATAACCAATTACTTGGATTGATACGCCATTTATCCAATAATAATTTTTCATCAGAATTAATTTTTTCTTGTTCCTTAGCTACTTTAATAAGTGTTGAATAATTAGTTAATGTCTCAAAAGGTGTTTTAATATCAGCAAAATTTGTCGTACTTGCCGCTAGTTCATAACTAAAAATACCGATGACACCTAGAACATCAGCGCCTTCATTTTTTGCTGCATTAACTGCTTGAATAACACTTCCACCAGTTGAAATGAGATCATCAATTAAAATAGTTTTTTGTCCTTTGATTAATCGTCCTTCAATTTGTTGACCAGTACCATGATCTTTAGGCTTTGTTCTAACATAAATTAACGGTAAATTTAATTCATTAGCAATCCATGCTGCATGGGGTATTCCTGCAGTTGCCGTTCCTGCAATTACCTCTGTATCAGGATATTTTTCACGAATAATACCTGCTATGCCTTTAGCGATTCTAGTACGAATTTCAGGATAACTAATCGTTAACCGATTATCACAATAAATTGGACTTTTTAGTCCACTTGCCCAAATAAACGGCTTCTTTGGCGATAAAGTTACGGCACCAATCTCTAATAAATCACTGGCAACTGTCTCTGCTAAATTCATTTAAGCTTCCTCCCACATTTTTTTGATTGCTTGGTAAGCAGCAAACGGATCTACTGCTTGCGTTATTGATCGTCCGACAACGATGGCGCTACTTTGATTTCTTTTTGCAGCAGCTGGTGTCATTACTCTTTTTTGATCACTTACTGCCTGCCCTTCCAATCGTATTCCAGGTGTGACTGCCAAAAAGTTTTTGGAAGTTGCTTCCTTAATTATTTTAGCTTCTTGTGCTGAACAAACAACACCCGCTAATCCAGCTAATTCTGTTAACTTAGCGTAATTAACGACACTTTCAATTAATGGTCGTTCAACCAATTGTTCCGTTTCTAGTTGTTCTTGGCTGGTAGAAGTTAATTGTGTAATTGCGATTATTTTCGGCATTTTTATTGAGGAATTACCTTGGTCTAATCCATCTAATGCATATTTCATCATTTCAACGCCACCAGCCGCATGGACTGTTGTTAATGAAATACCTAGTCGACTTAAACTGGTCATAGTTTGCCGAACAGTATTTGGAATATCATGACATTTTAAATCAAGAAAAATGTCATGCCCCTGATCAATTAATTCTTCAACAAAACGAGTTCCTTCACTGTAAAACAATTCCATACCAACTTTAACAAATAGTTGTTCATCTTGAGGAAATAACTGTAAAAAATCTGTCGTTTGCATTCTATTCTGAAAATCTAAAGCAATGATAGGTCGATTAATCATTATCTACTCCCCTTAATTTTTATAGTGCTGCTACTGAAAATGACTGGCTTTCTAACGCTTGAATAAGTACATCAACAGTTTGTAAAGATGTAAACAATGGAATATGTTGCATTACTGATATTTTACGCGTTTGATAACCATATGATGCTTTATCGTGATCATCTGATAGTGTATCGATAACAAATTGAACGGTTCCAGTTTGTAACAAATTATTAATATCATCTAATTGTCGGTTAACGCTTAATGCCTCTGTACTGGTAAACGTTTTAATCTGATTATCTAAAAAGAAATCAACCATTTTTGGTAATGTTAAAACTTTGTAACCAAGTAAAACAAATCGTTGAACAAGTGGTAATATAGCATTTTTATTTTTGTCGTTAACATTTACTAATACGGAACCATTACCTGATAAACTAATATTAGCGGCTACTAATGCTTTGCAGAGTGCTTTAGAAAATGTTTGATCCGTTCCCATAACTTCCCCGGTTGATTTCATTTCTGGTCCTAGAAATGGATCAACATCATTCAATTTACTAAATGAGAACACAGGCGCTTTTACATGAACAGAACTAGATTCTGGGTATAAACCATCCTGGTAACCTTGTTCTTGCAAATCATAACCTAATATAATTTTAGTCGCTACCTGGGTCATTTTAATACCTGTTACTTTACTTAAAAATGGAACGGTACGACTGGCACGTGGATTAACTTCTAAAATATAAAGTTCATCTTGATGCACAATAAATTGAAGGTTCATTAATCCCACACATTTTAGTTCAAGTGCAATCTTTTTAGTTGCATTAACGATTTCTGCTTTAATCTTGTCTGATAGATGTTGTGATGGATATACAGCCATTGAGTCGCCTGAATGAATTCCAGCATGTTCAATATGCTCCATAATTCCTGGAATTAAGACAGAAACACCATCACAAATTGCATCTACTTCACACTCAATACCTTCAAGATAACTATCAATTAAGATTGGATGTTGTGGTGCGATTTTAACGTTATTTAGCAAATATAATTCGAGTTCAACCTGATTTTGAACAATCTCCATTGCACGTCCACCTAAAACATAGCTAGGTCTAACAAGAACGGGATAACCGATTTCTGTTGCTCGCTTAAGCACATCTTCTTGTGTTATTGCAGTCTTACCAATGGGTTGTTTTAATCCTAGATGCTTAATCGCTCGGTTGAATGACTCTCTATCCTCAGCACGATCCAAATTGTTAACAGACGTTCCTAATATTTTAATGCCATACTGTTGTAATCCCGCAGCAAGATTAATTGCTGTCTGTCCACCAAACTGAACGATTACACCTAAAGGTTTATCAACATCAATCACATTTAAAACATCTTCCAATGTTAATGGTTCAAAATATAATTTATCAGCGATTGAAAAATCAGTTGAAACGGTTTCTGGATTACTATTCATGATAATTGCTTCATATCCTGCGTCACGGATAGCTCTAACACAATGAACTGTTGCGTAATCAAATTCAACACCTTGACCAATTCTAATGGGACCAGAACCAATAACCATAATTGCTTGTTTTTTACTCTTTAAACTCTCATTCTCATGTTCGTACGTACTATAAAAGTATGGTGTGGCTGATTCAAATTCCGCAGCACAGGTATCAACCATTTTATAAACTGGAATAATATTATTTTCTATTCTAAACTTTCTAATATCCTCCGAAGTTTCGTGCCAAATATCAGCAATAACTTTATCACTAAAACCATGTTTTTTAGCTTCAATAAGGACGTCAATATCTTTAATATTGATACTTAGCGACATTTCAATTTCGACTATGTGTTTTAATTTATCCAAAAAGACTAAATTTATTTTTGTTAGTTTTTCAATTTCTTCAATTGTGTACCCGCGACGTATTGCTTCTGTTAAATAAAACAATCTCTGGTCAGTTGCATTAACCAACTGGTTTTCAAGTTGGGAGTCAGTTGCATTTTGAGCATTATCTAAGCACAAGTAATCTTCATCAATTTCTAAAGATCGAACTGCTTTTAACAAGCTTTCTTCCATATTACGACCAATTGCCATAACCTCACCAGTTGCCTTCATTTGCGTTCCAAGTGAACGATTTGCTCGATTGAACTTATCAAATGGCCAACGTGGTATTTTAGCAACAACGTAGTCCAATGCTGGTTCGAATTCAGCAAAAGTTGTTTTAGTCACTGGATTTAAAATCTCATCTAAATTCAATCCAACTGCTATTTTGGCAGCTATCTTCGCAATTGGGTATCCCGTTGCTTTTGAAGCTAATGCTGATGAACGACTTACACGCGGATTAACTTCTATAATATTATATTTAAAACTATGAGGATCTAGAGCAAGTTGTACATTACAACCACCTTCTATTTTTAAGGCCCTAATTAATTTCAAGGATACGTCTCGTAACATCTGATACTCTCTATCAGATAAGGTTTGAGTTGGTGCAAAGACAATAGAGTCTCCTGTATGAATACCAACAGGATCAAAATTTTCCATGCTACAAACAACAATTGCATTATCAGCGTGGTCTCGCATAACCTCAAATTCAATTTCCTTGTATCCTGCAATACTCTTTTCTATCAAGCATTGTGTTGTTGGTGATAGCTCTAATCCATTAACAACCGTTTTACTAAGTTCTTCAGCTGTTTTACATAGACCACCACCAGTCCCACCCATTGTAAATGCAGGTCTAACAATAACTGGGTATCCTGCAATATCTGCAAATTCTAGCGCACTCTCTAAGGTTTCAACAGTTAGTGATTCCGGAACGGGTTCATTTAACTCTTGCATTAATTGTTTAAATTGTTCACGATCTTCAGCTTGATCAATTGATTTTAATTTAGTACCTAATAATTCAATGTTTAATTCATCTAATATACCTGATTGAGACAATTCCATAGCTAAATTAAGGCCAATTTGACCACCTAAAGTTGGTACAATGGCATCTGGATACTCTTTACGTAAAATACCTGAAACTGATTCTACCGTTAAAGGTTCAATGTACACTTCGTCTGCAACTTCTTTATCCGTCATAATTGTAGCTGGATTGGAATTCACTAAAACAACTTCGTAACCCTCTTCTTTTAAAGATAAACAAGCTTGTGTACCAGAATAATCAAACTCTGCGGCCTGACCAATAATAATAGGACCAGATCCAAGAACCATTATTTTATGGATATCATTTCTCTTAGGCATATTTATTTTCTCCCAACTCGGTTTATCATTTCAATAAATTCATCAAATAAATAATCTGCATCATGTGGACCAGGCGCAGCATCCGGATGAAATTGGACACTAAATGCTGGATCAGTTTTATGTTTAATTCCTTCAACAGACTCGTCATTAATTTCACGATGTGTCACTATCAGTTTATCTGAATCGATAGAATCGCTATCCACCGCAAATCCATGATTTTGTGAGGTGAAATCAATTCGTCCAGTTGCAATTTCTCTAACCGGATGATTAAATCCACGATGTCCGAATTTCATTTTATATGTATCTGCACCGTTTGCTAGTGCTAGTAACTGATGTCCTAAACAAATACCAAAAATCGGAAATTTAGGTTGTATCATTTTGATCATCTCAACAACCTCCGGTAAAGTTTTGGGATCCCCTGGCCCATTCGATAATAGGACACCATCAGGTTGTAAATCAGATATTTGTTTTGCAGTTGCATTATACGGTAAAACAATTACGTTGCAATCACGCTTAGATAACTCTCGCAAAATACTGTGCTTTAACCCAAAATCGACTAATACAATGTTTAATTTTGTTCCAGGATTAGGATAGGGTTTAATCGTTGAAACTTGTTGGACGATATTTTGGTTGAGTACAGTTGCACTCATTGCATCAAAGGCATGATTTAAATCAGCATCGGAATCAATAATGCTTCCTTTCATCGTTCCTACATTTCGTAATTTCTTTGTTAATTCGCGTGTATCAATGCCATATATTCCAGGAATATCCTTCTGTTTTAAAAATTCATCTAAGGTTAATTGTTGACGCCAATTGCTAGAAACCCTAGCAACATTATTAACGATAACGCCCTTGCATGAAGGTTCTATTGATTCATAATCATCCAAATTAACACCATAATTACCAATAATAGGATTAGTAAACGTGATAATTTGATTACTGAATGATTGATCTGTAATCGTTTCTTGGTACCCTGTCATTCCAGTCGTAAAAACGACTTCGCCAGTAGTTGAGGCCATTGCTCCAAAACTAAATCCTTTAAAAATACTTCCGTCTTCTAAAATTAAGAATCGTTTCATGATTTACTCAACCTTTCGACTATCATATTTGATTTCACCGCTAACTAGCGTTAACATTGTTTTCCCATAAATTTTTTGCCCTGTAAAAGGACTATTTTTACCTTTTGAGACATAATCTGCTTCATTAATTGTTTGCTCATTTTTGATATCAAAAATTGCAATATCTGCTACTGAACCAGGCTCAAACGTACCACCATTTAGATTAAACTGTTTGGCTGGCGCTTCACTCATTAGAACAATAAGTTGGGCTAATGTTAAAATCCCTGTTTTAACCATTCTTGTATATAACAACGGAAAGGCCGTTTCACTTCCAGTTATACCAAAAGCGGCATTAAGCATGCTACCGCGTTTTTCATCTTCACTATGTGGTGCATGATCTGTCGCAATCATATCGATTGTGCCATCTAATAATCCCTCGATCAAAGCTAGGCGATCTTCTTCAGTTCGTAATGGGGGGTTCATTTTAAAATTACCATTATCCATATGAATGTCTGAATCCGTTAATAATAAATGATGTGGTGAAACTTCACAGGAAACATTAATTCCATGACTCTTAGCAAGTCGAATTAATTCCACACTTTCTTTTGTAGAAACGTGACACATATGATAGTGAACACCCGTTTTTTGTGCAAGCATTAAATCTCGGGCTAATTGTGATGATTCTACAACCCCCATAATACCAGGTAGCCCTAGATTTTTTGCACGAACACCTTCGTTCATGACGCCACCAAATAATAATGAGTTATCTTCAACATGAGAGACAAGTGGTAAATTAACCTTTACTGCTTCTTTCATTGCAAGATACATTGTTCCAGCTGTCTGAATACCTGAGCCATCATTTGTAAAGGCGAATGCCCCGGCTTTTTTTAATTCTCCAAAATTTACTAATTCTTCAGAAGTTCTACCTTTGGTAATTGCAGCATATTGGGAAATATGTACTTGTCCGTCTTTTTGATTACGTCGCTTTATTTCAGCAAAATGTTCTAACGTATCAGGAACAGGATCTAAATTAGGCATGGCTCCTACTGTGGTAAAACCACCTCGGGCAGCGGCCTGACTTCCTGTCTTAATCGTCTCTTTGTATTCAAATCCAGGTTCCCTGTAATGGACATGAACGTCAATTAACCCGGGTACAACAATTAAATGTTCTGCATCAATAACTAAATCAACATTTAACAGTTCATCAGCTAAATTAGTGCCAATTGCTTTAATTTTGTCGTCTTCAATCAAGATATCTTGTTGGCTAAAACTATGATTCAAAAAAACGGTTCCGTTTTTAATTAATTTCTTCATGCTCTATTAGCCTCCATTAAATGACGTCCGTTAATGACAGCTTCTAAAATGGCCATTCTAACAAATACCCCATTCGTCATTTGTTTTACAAATCGTGATTGTTCACATTCAACTAATTCACTGGCTAATTCTACATCTCTATTAATCGGACCCGGATGCATAATAATTGTTTGTTTTTTTAATTTTTTACCGCGTTCAATACTTAATCCAAATTTTTCATGATAATTCTTTTTCGAAAATTTACTATCATCCGTATGACGCTCATGTTGGACACGTAGCATCATCATAACATCAACTTCACCAACTAATTCGTCCATTTCTAAATACTGACCGTATGCTTCAAATTCTTCAGAAAACCATTCCTTTGGACCTGAAAAGTATAATGAAGCACCTAATTTTTTTAATAATTGCATATTACTTTTAGCAACTCTCGAATTAGTTAAATCTCCTACAATTGCAACTTTTAAGTCTTTAAATGTCCCAAACTCTTCTTTAATCGTCATCATATCGAGTAAACATTGTGAAGGATGTTGTCCACTCCCATCTCCACCATTGATAATACCAACTCCCAAATCATTATCACCAATTAATTGTTGATAATATTCATTCTCAGGATGGCGGATAACTGCGATTTGAGTCCCAATAGCACCCATTGTTAAAACAGTATCGTATAAAGTTTCACCTTTACTGAGTGCACTAATACTTGGATTAAATGAGACAATGTTTAATTTCATACGTTGCTCAGCTACTTCAAAGCTACTATGTGTTCTGGTACTATTTTCAAAAAATAAATTTGTTGTAAAGATAGGATGTTTTAAGTTAAATAATGACGGATTTCGTTTAAACTTTTCAGCTCTTTCAATTAATGCTTCAACTTCTTCTGTAGATAGATCCTCGATTGATACTAAATGTTGTAACTGAACTAAATTTGTCTTTTTATCTAACAAAATATCATCTCCTATTATTTTTCGCTTTTAGCTTCTTTAGGTAAAATAAGGTTTAGTGCAATACCTACTACTGTTGCAAGTGCAATACTTGTTAATTGTAAATCGCCTACTTTTAAGTACATGCCACCAATTCCTAACACTAGGATACTGGCAGTAATCATCAGATTATGCTTTTTATCATAATCAATTTGATTATCGATTAAGATTCTTAACCCACTTGAAGCAATAACACCAAAGAGTAGAAAACTAATACCACCAATAACTGGTCCTGGAATACTTTGAATCAAAGCACTAATTTTTCCAACGAAACTAAAGACAATGGCGAAGAATGCGGCGCCACCAATCACCCAAATACTATGAACCTTAGTCATGGCTAAAACACCAATATTTTCACCGTACGAAGTTGTTGGAGGACCTCCAACAAATCCAGCAATAATTGATGATACACCATCACCGAAAAGGGTTCTATTTAGTCCAGGATCCTTGAAAAAGTTTCTTTTCGTTAATTTATTTAAAACCATTATATGACCCATATGCTCAGTCATTGTGACAAATGCGATTGGTGCCATACCAATAATGGCGCTCCAATAAATTTTAGGTTGGTAATTTATAAATGCAACATCGAATGCAGGTAATGTAAGCCAATTTGCCTTTTCTACCGTAGAAAAATCAACGATTCCACATAAGACGGCCATAATGTAGCCACAGACAATTCCTAATAAAATGGGAATTAAACTAATGAATCCTTTAAGATACATATTGAAAAATATTGTAATGGCCAGGGTGAAGATTGCGACCCAAACATATTTAATATCATAAGTACCCGATTTTAACATCGCGTTACTTGCTGCTGTTGTTGCCATAGATAATCCGATGACCATGACAACTGGCCCCACGACAACTGGTGGTAAAATACGATCAAGCCAACCTGAACCAACTTTTCCGATAATAATTGAAACAATCAGATAAACTAATCCAGCTGCAATCGTTCCTTGAGCAACCGCCGGATAACCGGATGTTTTCATTAACATTTGCATAACCGCAATAAAAGCAAAACTTGAACCAAGGTAAGCTGGAATTTTACCATTTGTAATTCCGATATAAACCAAAGTACCTACACCTGAACTAAATAAAGCAATACTTGGGTTCAAACCGACTAGAATAGGTACTAAAACTGTTGCTCCAAACATCGTGAACAAATGTTGAATTGATAATCCCATCCATTGCCCAAATGATGGTCTATCATGGATATCAAGTACAGCATCATCATTTCTAAACTTTTCTTTCATTTTCTCATTTCCTTTCTATATAAAAAACGCACCTCTATAGAGAGATGCGTTCGAAGTTGAAATCTAGTTTGGGCCTACGTTATTCCCTAATAGATTTCTAAATCGTTTGCTCTCTCTGGAACATCTTAACGATTTATTATTTAATTCTTTCAATTTCAATTGAGTCTTTGCCATCAATTTCTTCTACTGAAACTGATACTTGTTCATCTGACGAGGTAGGAATATTTTTCCCAACATAATCAGCTCTTATTGGTAATTCTCTATGGCCTCGATCAACAAGAACGGCTAAATTAATAGTTTGAGGTCTTCCTTGATCCATTAAAGCATCAAGTGCAGCTCTAATTGTACGTCCAGTATATAAAACATCATCAATTAATATAACTTGCTTACCTGTAATATCAAAATCAATTTGTTCACCTTGCGTATTAACAGTTGGTTCATTACCTAAACTTGCATCATGTCGGTCATCACGATAAAGTGCAATATCTAGTGAACCCACTGAAACATCAGCACCTTCAAGTTGTTTTAAGCGATCCGCAATTCGTCTTGCTAAATAGATGCCTCTTGTTTTGATTCCAATCAGTACCAGATTATCAATACCTTTATTCTTTTCAATAATTTCGTATGTCATTCTGGTTAAAGCACGTTTCATACCTAACGAATCTACTACTTCTTTTGCCATCTAGTATTCCTCCTTTTTTCCAATAAAAAAGCCCCCTAATCTAAAAATACTTAGACTAAGAGGCAGACTTCTAGAAAAGAAATCTATTCGCACATTACCTTTTAGTCTCACAGGACTATTTTAAAGGAACTTTATTGATTTTCATGTTACCTGATAGCGTTTGTTTTGTCAAGATAATCCAGCGTACTTTTAAAAATAGGTGGGATTGGTACTTCAAAAATAAGCTCTTTACCCGTTGTTGGATGCTTAAATCCAAGCTTAGCTGCATGTAAAAATTGACCATGCCCTTTAATTGTTTTACGTGACCCATATAAGGGATCACCTACAACTGGGTGCCCAATATATTGCATGTGAACACGAATTTGATGTGTACGACCTGTTTCTAACTGACACTTAATAAGTGAGTAGTTTTCATAATTTTTTTCCACTTTAAAATGTGTCACTGCTGGACGTCCATCTTTAACAACCGCTTGCTTCATACGATCTTTTGGTGAACGACCGAGTGGTGCTTTAATAATTCCTGATTCTTCTTTAATCGGTTGGTGTACTAAAGCAATATATTCACGAATATTCGTTTTTGCTTTCAATTGAGCAGCTAATGATTGATGTGCTTTATCATTTTTAGCAACCATTAAAAGTCCAGAAGTATCCTTATCAATTCGATGAACAATTCCTGGTCTAAAGGCACCATTAATTGTTGATAAAGGACTATGGAATAATAATGCATTAACTAATGTACCATCTGCATGCCCCGGTGATGGATGAACAACCATACCTTGCGGTTTATTCACAACAATAACATCATCATCTTCATAAACAATGTCTAATGGGATATCTTGTGGTATTAAATCTAACTCAACTGGTTCAGGTTCTACTAAATTAATTTTATCTCCTGGTTGGACGGCATATTTAGTCTTTTCTGTTTTACCATTAACTAAAATATCGCCACTTTCAATCCAGCGTTGTACTTTTGATCTAGATATTTCAGGCATTAACTTCGCAATAACCTTATCGAGACGTCCTGTCTCATCTTGAATTACTAATTCTGTCATTTATCGTCTTCCTTTAAAACAATTATTAATAAAATGATAACGCCAACTGTTAACGCAGTATCCGCCACGTTAAAAATTGGAAAGTTAACAAAATCTGTTTGAAACATATCAACAACATAACCAAATCTCAATCGATCAATAAAGTTGCCTAATGTTCCAGCAATCATCAATGTAATGCTGAACTTATAGCCCATGTTTGTTCTATATTTATAAAAGTAATAAATCATTAATCCTAATGCTAAAACAGAAACAATAAAAAAGAACCATTGTTTTCCAGCCAGTAAACTCCAAGCTGCACCATCGTTTCTAATATTAGCAATCGATAAAAAATTAGGTATAACTGTTTGACTCGTGTTCAACGCAATATTAGCTGAAACCACGTATTTCACTACTTGATCTACAACTAAAATAATTATTGCTAATAATGCATATAAAATCATATTAAATCCTCTTAATTCTTAATTAATATAACCCTGAAATTAGGCCATTATCGTCAATATCCATATGATTTGCAGCTGGATCTTTAGGTAATCCAGGCATCGTTAGGACATTTCCAGTTAGTGCAACTAAGAAACGCGATCCTAATTTAGGATTAAATTCACGTATATGAATTGTAAATTCCGTAGGTGCTCCTAACAGTTTAGCATTATCTGACAATGAATACTGTGTTTTTGCCATACAAATAGGTAATTTATCCCATCCCAATTCTTTAAACTGACGTAATTGCTGTTTTGCTTTAGGTGCATATTCAACTTTAGCGCCACCATAAATCGTTTTAACAATTTTTTCAATTTTAGTTTCAGCAGAATCATCAGCCTCGTACAATGCTTTAAATTCATGAATCTCATTCGTTGTTTCAATCACCTTTTTTGCTAAATCAAGAGCACCGGCACCACCTTGTCCCCAAACATCTGCAGGTATAGCGGAAACACCAATTTCAGAGGTAAGTTCAATCAAAGTTTGGACTTCAAGATCTGTATCAGCAGTAAACTTGTTAATAGCAACAACAACTGGAATGCCATAACGCTGCATACTTTCAACATGCTTCTTTAAATTAACAAATCCTGCTTTTAAAGCAGCAACATTTTCAGTATTCAATTCAGTTTTAGCAACTCCGCCATGCATTTTCAAAGCGCGGATTGTAGCAACAAGAACAATTGTATCAGGTGTCTTACCTAAGATTGGTGTTTTGATATCAAGAAATTTTTCAGCACCTAAGTCAGCCCCAAATCCCGCTTCCGTAATTGCATAGTCGCCCAATTGTAAGGCAGTTTGTGTTGCAAGAACACTATTACAGCCATGTGCGATATTAGCAAAAGGTCCGCCGTGAATAATGGCAGGTGTATGCTCTAAAGTCTGAACTAAATTAGGTTTAATTGCATCTTTTAATAACAAACTAATTGCACCAGTTACACCTAAATCAGCAACTGTAATTGGTTTTTTATCTATATTGTATGCTACAACAATATCACTGATTCTTGATTTTAGATCTTTAATATCTTTTGACAAACACAAAATAGCCATTAATTCACTGGCAACTGTAATATCAAATCCATCTTCTCTAGGTATCCCTTGCATTGGGCCACCAAGGCCTACTACAACATGGCGTAATGCACGATCGTTAATATCAAGTACTCGTTTCCAAATGATACGTCTTTGATCAATTTTTAAATCGTTACCTTGCTGAATATGATTATCAATCAAAGCAGCAAGTGTATTATTTGCAGTTGTTAAAGCATGCATATCACCTGTAAAGTGTAAATTAATATCTTCCATTGGGACAACTTGAGAATAACCACCACCAGTTGCGCCACCCTTCATCCCCATAACAGGACCTAAAGAAGGTTCTCTGAGAGCAATCATAACTTTCTCATTCAAACGATGCATAGCATCCCCTAAACCAACTGTTACGGTTGATTTACCTTCTCCAGCTGGAGTGGGACTAATTGCTGTAACGAGAATTAACTTAGAATTTTTATTTTTAGGTAAATCTAAAGGTAAGTTTATTTTTGCCTTAAAATTACCATATGGTTCAATATCAGTTTTTTTCAAACCAATCTCGTTAGCTACTTCTTCGATTGGTTTCATCACGTTTTTTTGTGCAATTTCTATATCGTTCAAATTGATCATCCCTTCATATTAAGTTCTTTTAAGTATAACTGAGAAAACTGCGATTGTCATTAGTTGCACTACTGGTTAAAGTTACCTATACTGTAGAAGTACTTAAACTTTACGACCAATTTTGGGAGGCGTTTGATATGGAATCTGGCATTGTTGAATGGTTTAGCGCACAAAAAGGTTATGGATTCATTGCTTATGGTGATGAAAAAGAGATATTTGTCCATTATACCGCTATACAATCTGACGCATTTAAAGTACTTGGAACTGGTCAAAATGTAACATTTGAAATTAAAGAAGGTAGCCGTGGTTTACAGGCCGCAAATGTTTCAATTGTCACTAATTAATCTGTCATAAACTCATAAAACGTTCATGCTTACTTGTACTATAAGTAAACATGAACGTTTTTTTATTTTAGATTCGCCCTATAACCAATATCCATTCTGTAAAATGTTTTGTGTGCTTCAAAATCAGCAATTAACTGATAAAGTTTCTGTTGTGCATCTGCCATGTCTACGCCTGATTCATGCATAATATAAATGCGTCCACCTGCACTAACTAATTTCTTATCAACTAATTTTACACCTGCAAAATCAATTCTGTTGGAAAGTGACTTAAAGTCACTTAAATTGGGTAATGTAATATTTTTTTCAGGATTTTCTGGATACCCATCAGCGGCAATAACGACACCTAGAGTGATTCCCTCTGTTTCCCATTGTAAAGATGGACTTTCATGCTGCAATAATTTTGAAATAACTAATGCAAAATCCGTTTTTAATCTTGGTAATACGACTTCAGTTTCGGGGTCGCCAAACCGAACATTGTATTCAATTACTTTTGGACCGTCTTTAGTTAAAATTACTCCCACATATAAAATACCTGTGAATGGAATACCACGTTTCATCATTTCATCCGCTGTTGGCTGAACAATTTTTTCAATTGATTCCGTAACAACATCTTCTGAAATTTGTGGAACTGGACAATATGCGCCCATTCCGCCGGTATTAGGACCATTATCTCCCTCAAATGCCCGTTTATGGTCTTGAGAAATTGGCATCGGATAAACTTTATCTCGATCAATAAATGCCATCAATGAAAATTCTTCACCCTCAAGGTACTCTTCAATTAATACTTCTGTTGTATTAAATTGTTGTTGGACTAAAAATGAACGCAAAGCATCAGTTGCTTCTGATAGATCTTGAGCAATAATAACGCCCTTACCACCAGCTAATCCATTTGCTTTAATAACTATTGGGAATGATTGGTGCGTCATATAATCTAATGCAGTCTGGTAATCGGTAAATGTCTGATAGTTAGCTGTCGGGATATTGGCTGACGCCATAACTTGTTTCGCAAATTCCTTTGACCCCTCTAACTGGGCAGCGGCTTTTGAAGGCCCATATATAACTAGGTTTTCTTCACGAAAAAAATCAGTTATGCCATCTATCAGTGGAATTTCTGGTCCAACAAAAGTCCAATCAATGTCATTTTCACGGACAAAGGTTGTCATGCCAATCCAATTAGTGATATCAATACCCACAGATTTAATCCCGTTGTTATTCATCCCAGGGTTTCCGGGTAAACAGTAAACATCTGAGACAGTATCACTTTCAATAAATTTACGTGCGATGGCATGTTCACGTCCGCCAGAACCAATAACTAAAATTTTCATTATTTAAAATAATCCTTTCATAGGTTAAAAAGATAGACTCATTTTAACAATTTAATGTTTGAAATGACGACGGCCACTAAATACCATAGCAATATTTTTGCGATTAGCCATATCAATTGACTCTTGGTCTTTAATTGACCCTCCCGGTTGAATAATTGCCGTAATACCATGATCAGCAGCATATTCAACACTATCATCCATTGGGAAGTAAGCATCTGAAGCTAAGACAAATGGTTCTACCATCCCATGTTCTAGTGCTTGCTCTAACGCAATTTTAACCGATCCGACACGGTTCATTTGACCCGCACCAATTCCAAGTGTTTGATCCTTAGTTGCAATTACAATCGCATTACTCTTAACATGCTTCACAATTCTTTGAGCGAATAATATTGCTTCTTTTTCATCACTTGTTGGTAATTTTTCAGTTACCGTTTTTAATTCTTCCATTTGGTCAATGACTTGATCACGTTCTTGAACAAGTAAGCCACCCATCACTGAGACATATTCATATTTATCAGCTTGGTCCTTTTGACTGAAATCAATTGTCATAACACGAAGATTTTTCTTCTTAGCTAAAATATCATATGCAGCATCTGTGAAGTTTGGTGCGATAATAATTTCAAGGAATAAATGATGTAATTCAGTTGCTGTTTCTAAATCAACTTCACGATTTAAGGCAATAATGCCTCCGAAAATTGACGTTTTATCAGCATCAAATGCTTTTTTCCATGCAGCATTAATCGTTTCTCCAGTACCAACCCCACAAGGATTCATATGTTTCATCGCAACGACAGCAGGTTGCTTAAATTCTGAGACAACTTTTAAAGCAGCGTCGGCATCTTTAATATTGTTATACGATAACTCTTTACCATGTAATTGTTTAGCGGCAGCAATCGAAAAAGCATTTGGTAAAGCTGATTGATAGAAAGCCGCTTTTTGATGTGCATTTTCACCATAACGCATTCCTTGTTTGAAATCATATGTTAATGACAATTTTTCAGGAAATTCAATTTCTAATTCTTTTGTTAAATAAGATGATATTAAAGTATCATATGCAGCCGTGTGTCTAAACGCTTTAGCTGCTAATTGTCGACGAAACTGATTATCCATTTTATCATCATCGAGTTTATCTAAAACAGACGGATAATCAGCTTTATCGACAACAACATAAACAGATTCAAAATTTTTGGCAGCAGAACGCAACATTGAAGGCCCACCAATATCGATTTGCTCAATAGCTTCTGACTCAGTAATACCAGGTTTTTCAATCGTTTCTTTAAAGGGATATAAGTTTACACAAACTAAATCGATTAAGGCAATATGTTCTTCTTCTAATTTAGCCATATGAGCTGGATTGTCACGCCTTGCTAATAACCCACCATGAATCATTGGGTGTAATGTTTTAACTCGTCCATCAAGCATTTCTGGAAAGTGAGTCACATCTTCAATTCTAATTACAGCGATATCGGCATCCTTTAAAATATTAAACGTACCACCAGTTGAAATAATTTCAAATCCACGTTTGATTAATCCCTGAGCGAAGTCTGCAACACCAGTTTTATCAGATACACTTATCAAAGCTCTTTTCATCTTATTAATCTCCCTTTTTATTGTTTAATAAATTTAGAATCACCTTTGGATATAGTTGGTGTTCAACATCATGAATCTTACTTTCCAATTGTTCAAGTGTTTCATTTGGTAAAATAGGAATACTTTGTTGCGCTATAATTGGCCCCGTATCAACACCTTCGTCAATGTAGTGTATCGTCACACCAGTTACACTAACACCTGCCTTATACGCATCCTCAATTCCATGAATACCTGGAAAAAGGGGTAACATTGCGGGATGAATATTAATAATTTCCATCGGATACTTACTCAATAATGTACTTGTAATCACACGCATATAACCCGCCAATAAAATGGTGTCGATTTGATACTTAGCTAATTCATTAACAATCACTTGTTCATAATGACTACGATTTTCAAAGTCTTTAGGTTGAATAATAAAGGTTGGAATTCCTCTACGTGCTGCCTTTTTAATGACAGCCGCTTTTGGTCGATCACAAACTAAAACTTCAATTTCTAATCCTGCATCTTTTAATGCCTGATTATCTGCAATAAATTCAAAATTAGAACCGGTCCCTGATGCAAAAATTGCTACTTTGACCATTTTATTTACCTACCAATTCGACCGTTTGATCAGTATTTTTAATTTCTATACTGCCTATTTCATAAGCGTGTACAGTTTCTTTATTTAATTGTGTCAGCACCTGTTCAACGTTAGCTTTATCAACAGCCAAAACCATTCCAATACCCATATTAAAAATTTCATACATCTCTGAATGGGGTATCTCACCGTATCTAGAGATGGCATCAAAAATTGGTAGTACTGGCCATAATCCTAGATTAATTGTTGCTTTTAGCCCTTCTGGTAACATTCTTGGTATATTTTCAATAAAGCCACCACCTGTAATATGTGCTGCGCCTTTAATCAAATTATCTTGAAATAAAGGAATCAGATCATCTACATAAATTTTTGTTGGTGTCATTAATATTTCAGCAAGTGATTCATTAGGTATTTCTGGTAAAGCTTCATCTAAATTAAAAGCCATGTCTTCAAGAAATATCTTTCTAACAAGTGAGAATCCATTTGAATGAATACCGGTTGACGAAATTCCAATTAAAATGTCATTTTCTTGAATTGAATGACCATCTATTAATTGACTTTTTTCAACAACACCAACCGCAAATCCGGCCATATCATAATGTGTTTTTTGATACATCCCTGGCATTTCAGCTGTTTCACCACCAATAAGATTCATATGTGCTGTTTGACATCCTTTAATTACCCCAGAAATAATACTTTCAATTTTTTGAGGTTCAGTTTTGCCAGTCGCTAAGTAGTCCAAAAAGTATAGAGGCGTTGCACCCTGAGCAACAATGTCATTAACACACATAGCCACACAATCAATCCCAATTGTGTCATGTCGATTTGTTTCAAAGGCAACCATCAATTTGGTGCCAACGCCATCAGTACCTGAAACCATAAGTGGCTCTATAATACCTAATCGACTGAGATCAAAGAGTCCTCCAAATCCACCAACTGAACTTGTTTCATTTACCAGTGACATTTGTTTATTAATTCGATTAACGACGTCATACCCTGCATTCACATCAACACCCGATTTTTGATAAGCATTTACCATTTTGAAGTCCTCACTTTTCTGTCGTTAAGTTTGCTAAATACTCATCCTCGTAATCATATAATGGCGTTGGATAATCACCATTAAAGTAAGCCATACATAGTCCTGAATATGGGGCATCTAAATTCAAACCAATTGAAGCAATTAATCCAGCTTCACTTAGAAATGCTAATGAGTCTGCCCCAATAATAGCCTTCATTTCTTCAATTGATTTATTTGCGGCAATTAATTCAGATTGCTTTTGAATATCAATCCCATAAAAACAAGGGTATTTAAGAGGTGGTGACGCAATTCGCAAATGAACTTCAGCAGCTCCAGCTTCTTTTAACAATCTAACAATGTGTTTACTCGTTGTCCCCCGAACAATTGAATCATCGACTAAAATAATCTTTTTACCCTTAACCACGCTTTTAACAGCTGATAATTTCATTCGCACCCCTTGTTCTCTAAGTCTTTGGGTGGGTTGAATAAAGGTCCGGCCAATATATTGATTTTTAACTAATCCCATTTCATAAGGAATGCCACTTTCTTCTGCATAACCACTAGCTGCAGACAATGAGGAATTTGGTACACCAATAACCATATCTGCATCAATACCCGTTTCTCGTGCTAGTTTGCGACCCATTCTTTTACGAGCAGAATGGACATTAATCCCACAAATATCCGAATCCGGTCTTGCAAAATAAATATATTCCATTGAACAAATTGACATTTTAGTTTCAGTTGTATAAACGTCAATTGATAGCCCTTCGTCAGTAATAGTGACGATTTCACCAGGGTTCACATCGCGAACGAATTCTGCCCCAACAGAATCTAAAGCACAGGTTTCACTTGCAACGACGTAAGCACCATTTACCATTTGACCAATAGATAGTGGTCTAAATCCATTTGGATCAAGTGCCGCAATCATGTAGTTTGACGTCATTAATAAGTAAGCAAACCCACCATGTACTTGATTTAATGCGTCTTTAACCTGTTCATGCAAAGTGTCTTGTGATGAACGACGAATTAAGTGCATCAAAACCTCTGAATCCGAACTTGATTTGAAAATAGCCCCATCTTGCTCTAACTCATTTCTAAGCGTTACCGCATTAGTTAAATTACCATTATGGGCTAAGGCAAACTGTGTATCGTAAAAATCAAATAAAAATGGCTGAATGTTATCAATTCCGTTACTACCGGCCGTTGCATAACGTACATGTCCAATAGCTGCATTACCGGTTAATTTTTTTATTTTTTCAGGATTTCTAAAAACATCTGATAGTAATCCTAATCCTCTATAACCAATTAGTTTACCTTCATCATTTGATACAATTCCTGCACCTTCTTGGCCGCGATGTTGTAAACTATGCAGACCAAAATAGGTAATCTGATTTGCATCTTCATTTCCCCAAACACCAAAAACACCACATTCTTCATTTAAACTTCTTATTTCATTAGGCACGGAATTGCATCCTCCCAAACTTGTTTGGCTTCAGAAGTTGTAAGAGTTATCTTACTCCCTTTTGTCGTCACGTTAATTAATTGGTCTGCTGTAACACAGCCAATTTTTTCAGCAGTTTGATTCATTAAATTTTCAAAATCTGTCTTATTTTCTGATTTAATCGATAAAATGAATCGCGATTGTGATTCTGAGAAAAGTTGTGCATCTGTCATATTTACATTAATATCAATACCTAAATCGTTTTTAAATACGGATTCACTTAAAGCAACGGCTAGACCACCTTCAGATAAATCATGTGCACTTTCGACTAAACCAGATTCGATAGCTTCTAAAACAAACGCTTGGTTACTTTGTTCAGTCTTTAAATCAAAATGTTTAATATCTCCGGAAATCTCGTTAGTAGTCATTTTCTGAATTTCTGAACCATTAAAATCATTATAAGTTGTACCCACTAAATAAATTAAATCATTAGCATGTTTAAAATCTTGCGTTGTTATATTTTTAACATCTTTAATTAAACCAACCATTCCAATCATTGGCGTTGGATAAATGGCTTGTTCATTAAATTCATTATATAAAGAGACATTACCAGAAATAACAGGTGTATTAAATAAGTCACATGCTTCAGAAATACCGATAGCACTTTGATCAAATTCCCAAAAAATTTCTGGATTTTCAGGACGTCCATAATTTAAGCAATCTGTAATAGCGAGTGGTTGTCCACCAGATGCAACTATGTTACGCGCTGCTTCAGAAACAGCAATTTGACCACCAACCTTAGGATTCAAGTAAATATAACGCGCATTACAATCTGTTGTCATTGCGAGTGCCTTATTAGTTTCTCTAATTCGAATAACACCTGCATCACTACCAGGTCTAACCACTGTATTGACTTTAACTTGAGAATCGTACGTTTCGTACAATGATTTTTTGGATGCGATTGTTGGTTGTTGTAACAAATCTAACCAAGTTTGCTTCGTATTTTCTATTTCAGGTATAAAATCAGACTGCGCTTTAAATTTGCTGATTCTTGCAGGTTCTTTTTGTTCCTTATGATAGACTGGTGCATCACTTGCTAAAGAATCAACGGGAATATTAGCAACAATTTTTCCCTCATGTATTAAAACATAATCCGTATTTTCTGTTACATACCCGATATTAACGGCTTCTAAATCATATTTTTTAAATAAATTGATAACTTTAGTTTCAAATTCAGGTTTAATACAAAGAACCATCCGTTCTTGAGATTCAGATAACATCATTTCGTAAGCAGACATATTAGTTTCACGTTGTGGAACGTTATCTAAATCAAGTACCATCCCTGATTTAGCTTTCGAGGCCATTTCAGCAGTTGACGAAACTAATCCAGCAGCTCCCATATCTTGAATACCAACTAACCAGTCTGGATGATCTAGAATAAGTTCGAGACAAGCATCCATTAATAATTTTTCCATGAATGGATCACCAACTTGAACAGCTGAACGCTGTGTTTCTTTATCATCAGCAAATTCATCAGAAGCAAACGTTGCCCCATGAATACCATCACGACCCGTTTTAGCACCAACATAAATAACTAGATTTCCATCACCTTTTGCCTGGCCTTTTTGAATATTTTTATGATCAATCAGTCCAACACACATTGCATTTACTAGTGGGTTACCCTCATAACAAGGATCAAATCCTATTTCTCCACCAACAGTTGGAATACCAATACAGTTACCGTATCCTCCGATACCAGCTACAATTTCTGAAACAAGATACTTAGTGTGCTCATTATCTAGTTCACCGAAACGTAAACTGTCAAGAAGTGCAATAGGTGTTGCCCCCATTGAAAAAATATCTCTGATAATACCGCCGACACCTGTTGCGGCACCTTCATAGGGTTCAACAGCTGAGGGATGATTATGGCTTTCAGCTTTAAATACAACTGCTTTACCATCACCAATATCAATAACACCAGCACCTTCTCCAGGTCCTTGTAAAACTTGCGGCCCAGAATTTGGAAAATGTTTTAAAACGGGGCGGGAATTTTTGTAAGAACAATGCTCACTCCACATTACTGAAAATAAACCAGTTTCAGTATAGTTAGGTTGACGACTTAAAATATCATCTTTAATTAACTTATATTCTGAATCAGTTAATCCCCAATTTTGATATAATTTGGTATCTTCAATTATTTGTGCCGTCGGTTCTTGTTTTGTAACCAAATTAACCCACTCCCTCTGTGTATGTCGTTAACATCGATTTAAATAAATTTAGGCCGTCCGTTGAACCGAGCAATGCTTCAATAGCACGTTCTGGATGCGGCATCATACCAAGTACATTTCCACGCTCATTAATAATTCCAGCAATATTATCAATACTTCCATTTGGGTTATCTTGATATCTAAAAATAATTTGATTATTTTTCTTAAGAGAAGCTAATGTTTCATCATCACAATAATAATTACCCTCGCCATGAGCAATTGGTAATTCAATTGTCGTTTGCGTTTTATAATCAGTTGTAAAACGCGTTTGATTATTAACAATTTCCAAAGTAACTGGCTTACAAATAAATTTAATATTTTTATTTTGAATTAATGCACCTGGAAGTAGTTGCATTTCCGTTAACATTTGAAATCCATTACAGGTTCCAAACACTAGTTTACCTTCATCCGCAAAACGTCTCACTTCATTCATAATGGGTGATAAACTGGCAATTGCCCCACTTCTTAAGTAATCGCCGTATGAAAATCCACCTGGAAGTAATACACCATCAAAACCATCAAGAGATTCCTCTGTATACGACACAAACTCAGCTTGTTCATGTAAACCATCCCGAATAGCGTGAAGTAAATCATAATCACAATTTGAACCAGGAAATACAACAACTGCAAATTTCATGATTAAGCCTCCACTTTTTCAAGTTCGTAACGATATTGCTCCATATTTGGATTAGCTAATAATTTATCACAAATCGCATCAATTTTTTGGTCTATCTCTAATTCAGTTGCTTCAACCTTTAACACAAAATATTTACCAACTCGAACGTCACTAACACCTGAGAATCCTAATCGGTTAATCGCTTCATTAACAGCTTGACCTTGCGGATCTAAAACTGATTCTTTATATGTAACGTAAACTTTTACACTATACATTATTTGACCTCATTTCGATTTTTTAGTCGGTTTAAAACATCTTGATATACTGGAATAATGCTACCTTGGTTTTTTCTGAAAATATCCTTATCTAATGATTTATGTGTCTTCGAATCCCATAAACGTGCATTATCAGGTGAAAATTCATCTGCCAAAATAAGTTCCCCATGATACCGACCGAATTCAAGTTTAAAATCAATTAAATCAATATTGATGTCTTTAAATAATTTATACAGTAGCTGATTAATATGAAGGACTTGTTTCTTTATTTCGTCCATTTCTATTTTAGTCGCAAAATTTAACGCAAAAATTTGTGACTCATTTATTCCAGGATCGTCTAGAGCATCATTCTTATAATAGTATTCAATAACAGGAACTGTTAATTTAGTTCCTTCAACTTGATCAAATTTACGAGCAAAACTACCTGCAATAGTATTTCGTAAAACAACTTCAATTGGAATTATTTCAACTTTTTTAACTAATTGTTCGGTTTTAGAAACATCTTCAATGAAATGTGTTTTAATACCGTTTGCCATTAAATAAGAAAAAATAATATCAGATATTTGATGGCTTAATAATCCCTTACCTAATATTTCTTCTTTCCGTTTACCATTAAGTGCGGTAGCTTGGTTTTTGTATACCATTCTTAATACTTCTTCATCATTAGTTTGATAAACATCTTTAGCTTTTCCTTCGTAAATCAATTGATCCAAGCGAATAGCCCCCTTAAGAATAAAAACATATAAAAATATACTTTTTAACTAAATAGTTCGTTCTTTACAAATATAGTTTAACAATTACTATATAATTTATCAAGGTAAAATACGATTATTTTTATATTTTTTTAATTTAAAGTTCGTATTATGGCAAACAAAAAACCATAAAGCTATTAAAATAACTTTATGGTTTACATATTTCTTTAAATGAGACCAATTCGTTCGAAAATAGCATCAACATTTCTAATATGATAATGATAATCAAAAGCATCATCTAAGTCTGCTTGAGTTAATGCAGACATTATTTGTTCATCTGCTTCTAATAAGGGACGGAACTGTATTTGTTGATCCCAAGAGATTGCCGTCTTAGGTTGAATTAAATCATATGCAGCCTCTCTAGACATGCCACTATCAATTAATTTAAGTAAAACTCTTTGGCTGTAAATAAGACCAAAAGTACGGTCCATATTTTTTTTCATATTTTCCGGAAATACTGTTAATTCTTTAACTATTTTTGTAAAGCGACGTAGCATGTAATCTAATAAAATAGTTGTATCGGGTAATATAATACGTTCTGCAGAGCTATGTGAAATATCTCGTTCATGCCATAATGTAACATCTTCGAAGGCAGTGACCATATGTCCTCGAATGACACGCGCTAACCCTGTAATATTTTCTGAACCAATTGGATTACGTTTATGTGGCATAGCTGATGAACCTTTTTGGCCTTTAGCGAAATATTCTTCAACTTCTCGTGTCTCACTTTTTTGTAATCCACGAATTTCTGTTGCCATTTTTTCAATCGATGTTGCAAGAAGAGCCATCTCAGAAACATAATTAGCATGTAAATCTCGTGGTAAGACTTGTGTCGATATTTCTTGAGGTCTAATTCCAAGATGCTCACAAACATAAGTTTCCACAAACATTGGGATATTGGCAAATGTTCCTACAGCACCACTAATTTTTCCAGCTTCAACATCTAATGCTGCATCATTAAAACGAATTTGATGACGTTTCATTTCAGAATACCACAATGCAATTTTCAATCCAAATGTTGTTGGTTCAGCATGTACACCGTGTGTTCTACCCATCATAACAGTATCTTTATATTCAACTGCTTTATCAGCTAAAACAGCCATAAATTCTTCAATATCCTTACGCAAAATTTCATTAGCCTGTTTTAAAATAGATCCATACGCTGTATCAACTACATCTGTAGAAGTTAATCCATAATGAACCCACTTACGTTCTTCCCCTAGAGATTCTGAGACAGCTCTTGTAAAGGCAACGACATCATGCTTTGTTTCTTGTTCAATTTCTAAAATACGATCAATATCAAAACTAGCATTTTTACGAATTTTTTCAGCGTCTTCTGCTGGAACATGGCCTAGTTCAACCCAAGCCTCACTAGCTAATGTTTCAACTTCTAACCAAGCTTTATATTTATTTTCATCTGACCATATGGCACCCATCTCAGCATTTGTATAACGATCAATCATTTTTATCTTCCTCTCTTAATCCCAAATTTTCGTTTGATATACATCAATTTTAGCTTGCTCAATATTATCGGTTAATATCGTTACATGACCCATCTTACGATCTTGTTTTGCTTCATTTTTACCATAAAAATGAAACCGCCATTGACCTTCATTTTGAATTTCATTTAATACTGACTGGACATGTTGTCCCAAAATATTAATCATAATAGCATGACTTAACAACTGTGGTTTTAACATTGGTAAATTACAAATTCCTCTAATATGCGCTTCAAATTGTGATAAGGAACAGGCCTCAATTGTTAAATGTCCGGAATTATGTGGTCTAGGTGCAATTTCATTAACATAAACGCCACCTGAATCTGAAACAAAAAATTCAATCCCCATTGTTCCAACAGACAAACAATCATCAGCAATTTGACTTGCAATAATTTCAACTTCTTTTCTTGTCTCAATCGATAAACGACTCGGACAAGAACTCTCATGTAAAATATTATGACGATGTTGATTTTCGATAATCGGAAAAATACTTTGTTGGCCTAATTCATTTCTAGCAATGATAACGGAAACTTCACGATCAAACTGAACAAAGCCTTCTAACACGCATGTTCTATTTTGAATCAATTTTCCCGCTTCAATCAAATCAGCACTTGTCTTTAAAATAACTTGTCCTTTACCATCATATCCGCCACGAATCGTTTTTAAAATTGATGGGTACCCAGTTATTTTAATGGCATTTTCTAAATCATCAAAACTTTGTATTAATTTAAATGGTGCGATTGGATAATTATGAGCTTCCAAAAATTGTTTCTCACTAATTCTATCTTGTGAAATACGCAGTGCAGTCGACCCTTGTGGAACATAGCAATATTGCTTTGCTGCATCAATCGTATCAGCATCTACATTTTCAAACTCAAACGTTAGTACATCACACATTTTTGCAAGATTTAAAATAGCAATCTCATCGTCATAATCTGCAATCACTTGTTTGTCCGCAACCTGAGCAGCTGGGCAATCTTTTTGCGGATCTAATATAATCACACGATAACCCATTTCTTTTGCAGACGTTGTCATCATTTGTCCTAGCTGACCACCACCAATAATACCAATTGTTTGTCCTGGTAATATCCTTTTAATCAAGTAAATCACTACTTTCCAAAGATTTTTGATGGAGTGATAATTGATATGACTTTAAATTATCTTTTATAGTTGAATCACTTAAGGCACAAATTTTTGCGGCAAAGATGCCGGCATTTGTTGCACCTGCTTTACCAATTGCCATAGTTGCTACGGGTGTTCCCGCAGGCATCTGAACAATTGACAGTAAAGAGTCTATTCCATTTAGCGCATGGGACTGCACCGGAACGCCTACTACAGGGATGACGGTTGAAGCTGCAATCATTCCTGGTAAATGTGCGGCACCACCCGCACCAGCAATAATAACTTCATACCCATTTTTATCCGCACTTTCTGCAAATTTAATCATTTCTATTGGCATTCGATGTGCCGAAATAACTTTTTTATCATACTCAATATCAAGTTCATCTAATAAATTAGCCGTAAATTTCATTGTGGTCCAGTCGGAAATCGATCCCATTACAATTGCTATCTTTGCCATTCGATTACCTCCAAATTTAATAAACCTATTCTATCAACAACTCAGCGTTGTGTCAAAGCAAAAAAAGGACGAAATTAAAAAATTAATAAAAATAGTTCGTATTTTAATGGATATTCAAGCTATTTCTCTTTTTAATATTTCTTTTTTATAAAAAAATAAATGACACCTATTGGCATCATTTATTTCCCTTTTTAAGGTCCGTGTATAATTGTAACTTGCTTCTAGAATTCAAAACAACTGACTTTTTACTATTGGCTAAATAAAAAGATAGTCCAAATCTTCTTAATTTAACTTGTTTTATTGCGGAAATTTCAATTATTTCATTATGTTTTCGAATAACCTTAGTTAACTTAATATTTTTGTCGTCAACTATTAATTTACGATTCAAGATTTGAACAATTGATACAATAAGAAAAAGTATAAATAAAACAATTGTCCAAATTTGTAATGTTGTTATCTCTAACCATAATAATAAACTACCTAAAAATAAGCAGAACGTCCATGACCATAAAATAACCGTTTTAGCTAGCTCGGGTTGATAAAAATATGTTTTTTGATATTTTTTCATGCTTATGATCTCCTCTAACACAATAAAATTATTCTTCTATATTTAAAGCTTAACATAATTGATCAGATATTCTATATTTTTCCATAAAAAAAGATGAAACCTTAAGTTTCATCTTTTTGAACTATTATTTAATAACTAAGAATCTGTCATCATCTAACATGAAATCTTTATCTCCTGCCGCTGCTTCAATTGAACCAAATGGCATTTGTGCACGTAATTCCCAGTTTCCAGGGATATTAAACGCATTTTTAATTTCAGTATCAATAAGTGGATTATAATGTTGTAAACTTGCGCCAATACCATTTTCAGCTAATACTGTCCAAACACTTTGTTGAGCACCGCCCAAACCTTGTTCTGCCCAAACTCTGAAGTTATCAGCGTATAAAGCAAAATCTTTTTCATTTTGAGCAACAACATCAGTATCTATAAAGTATAATATTGTTCCAAATCCAGCACGGAATGTTGCAATCTTTTCTTGAGTTTTCTTATATGCTTCAGCATTAGGAACCTCAGATTTAAGACGTTTTTCAACGATATCCCAAACCATGTCTGAATTTTTACCATATAAAATTGCTGCTCTAATTGTTTGATTATTGAATGATGTTGGTGATTTCTTTATAGCATCCTCGATAACACCAGTAATTTCATCAGGTGTTTGACTTACTTTATCCCCTAAAGCGTAAATTGAACGACGTTGTTCCATAAGATCTAATAATTGAGTTTTCATAATTAATTTCCCCTTCTCTATTTGAATAAACTTAGTATATCACTTACTATTAATAAGTAAAGAGATAACACTTATTTTTTTTATCTTAAATAAAAAAAGCTACCTAATCGTTGATTAGATAGCTTTTAAACTTATTATTTATTATGCTCTTGGTTTACGTTTACCCCAATATTGGAAATAATCCGTTCTCAATGAGCCATTATATAGCTTACGTTTTTTAGATGCTCTTGAACCATAATATTCTTCAAAAGTTAAGTCACTTGTTAAGATATATTTACTCCAAGTAGGCATTTGTTTATAAACAACACCCATCTGTTTGTATAAAACACGTACAGATTCAGTATCGCTCAATCGTTCACCGTATGGTGGGTTAGCGACTAAAACACCATTTTCTTTTTCTGTTGTAAAATCTTTTGCAGCAAGTTGCTTGAATTCAATACTATCCAAGACGCCAGCTTCAGCGGCATTCTTTTTAGCAATTTCAATCATGCCAGCATCAATATCATAACCTGCTATATCTAATACTACATCAAGATTTGCTTCACCTTTTGCTTTTTCTCTTAAACGATCAAATAGTCCTTTTTCAACAAAATCCCAATCTTCGAATACAAAATAACGACCGATACCAGGTGCAATATTATGTCCCATTAATGCAGCTTCAATTGGGATTGTTCCTGAACCACATACTGGATCAACAAAAGGTTTTTCTGGATACCAATTAGTTAACATAACTAACGCAGCTGCCATATTTTCTTTTAAAGGAGCATAACCCTTTTCAACACGATAACCACGTTTAAATAAACTGCTACCCGTTGTATCAAGTGTCAATAAGACGTTATCTTTATTAATAGCAACTTCCAATGGATATTTTGAACCCGTCTCTGGTAAGCGTGTTGTACGGTGATAGACATCACTTAATTGATCAACAATTGCTTTTTTCACGATTGCTTGGGCATCTGGAACACTATAGAGTGTTGATTTTTGAGATTTTCCTTGAACAGGGAATTCCGCATCTAATGGTAAAAACTTATCCCAAGAGATTGCTTTTGTTTGTTCAAATAAATCGTCAAAAGTCGTAGCCGTAAACTCACCAACAATGATTTTAACGCGATCTGCGGTTCTCAACCATAGGTTTGTATTAATAACATCTTCCATTGTTCCTTCGAAGCGGACACGACTATTTTCTACTTGAACATCATAACCCATATGTTTAAGTTCGTTTCCAACAATTGACTCAATACCGCTAGCTGCGGTTGCCAATAATTTAAAAGTTTCCATTTTGCACCTTCACTATAATTTAATTTTTTTAATAAAAAAACTAGGATAAAAGAAAATTCTTCATCCTAGTTCATCCTGAAATCATGTAAATTTCTATAAGCCATGTTTTGTACGTCATCCATCTCAGGCGATGAAATCAGTGGTAATCATCTATCTCCAGATATTATCTGCCCCCATGATTTGTTCATTTCCGTCATGAAGCGCCCCTACCAAAGTTTGGGTTGCCTACTCGTGGGGTTTACCGCGTTCCAGCAATACCGTTTCCAATATTGTATCGTCTCTGTGGCACTTTACAGATTACTTTGACATAGCCGAAGCCTTAGTCATTTTATCCGCCGTTACCCGAAGGTACCTTGGCTTATTTTTTCACCAAGCACGAACACTACAAGCATCTCAGCTTGTGCAAGCATGGACTTTCCTCAGCCTAACTTAATAGACCGCAATTACCCGAAATTTACACTGAATCTATATTACATCATTCAATTAATTTAAAATTGATTTCTAGAATTTTCATTCTCATCTAACTGTGCACCAAACACACGACGTTCCAAATTAGATAATCGTTTAAGAATATCCATATTTGAAGTTGTAGATGTTGTTTGGGTCGTCTGTGAACTTTTACCAACAGTAACCTGTTTTGTAAGTTCGTCGACTTGAGCAATTAAACGATCATTTTCTTCTTGAAGTTTTTTGACTTTCTTATCAAAGGTTTCATAATCTTTAATAACATCGTCAAGAAATTCGTCAACTTCTTTAGAATCATATCCACGCATTTTTGTTTCAAAATGTTTTTGTAAGATATCTTTAGGTACAAAATTAACATCCGTCATATTCGTACACCTCATCACTAATTTCTCATAAATAATGTTAATACCTGTTTATTATAGCAGAATTATTTAATAATTCAAATGATTATTTTGTTCCTCTTCCATTTCGTTTGCAATATCTTCTAATTCCATAAAATCTATCATACGTAATGCATAGTTTTTCACTTCTTTAGTTTGCTTTATTTTTAATAAATCAAATTTTGTTTTGCCTTCATTTTCTGAATCATAAAGTAATAACGCGCCATCTGTGTGTTCTATCATAAAAGTTTGATAATTTTTTAATTGCTGTGGCGACTGATAGGTATCCTTACTAACATAATCAGAAAAATCTACATCATTTAATATTTGATTTAAAACTAATTTTTTATCATCTTTCCAATTATTACCAAACTCTTTGAATGGTAGCATAACTGATACCTTGAAATCAGGATATTCATTTTGTATATCTAGGCAAATTTGTGCCGTCCATTGCTCAACACCAAGCTGAGGGCCAGTTATAACCCACTTCAATCCATTTTCTATTTCATTAATAATATTTTTTTTAATTGCGCTTTTAATGATTTTTATTTTAAGATCATTTTCATTAAAAATACCTAATTCGTATGTTCTATAACCAGTCACCCATAAACGCTTCATAATTGATTAAATATTCCTTTCTTATATTAAGAATATGTTACCAAATCCTTTAAAGCTATTAAATTATATCACTTATTGTTATAATATTTTAGATTGGAGCGTGAAATAACTGTGAGTATTAATTATCCTAATGGAAAACTTTATGAACAATCACCTTTAAATACGCAAAAAAAGTCAAATATGCTGTTGTTTGGTAAACGGGGGATGTCATTAGAGGATGATATCAACGTAAGCAACGCATTTTACCTTGCTCATAATATGGCTGTCATTCACAAAAAACCAACGCCTATTCAAATTGTAAAAGTTGATTATCCTAAACGAAGTGCAGCTGTTATTAAAGAAGCTTACTTTCAAACTGCGTCAACAACTGACTACAATGGCATATACGATGGCCACTATTTAGATTTTGAAGCTAAAGAAACTAAAAATAAAACTTCATTTCCGTTAAGTAATTTTCATGAGCACCAAATTAACCATATGAAATCATGTGTATTACAAAGAGGAATTAGTTTTGTTATAATGAAGTTCACAACCTTAGGTAAGGTCTACTTACTACCATCAAAAACGCTATTTACTTACTGGGATAAGCAGAGTGTTAATGGTCGTAAATCAATTCCATTGAAAACAGTCCAAACTGAAGGATTCGAGATACAATATACTTTAAATCCGGTCATTCCCTATTTAAAATACGTTGATAAAATGATAGAGCATCTATAATTAAGGCTTTATATAATTAAAGGAGAATTTTATTTATGGCAACAGCTGATAATAAAGGTACTACTCGTGTTGCGCGACGCGAACAAGAAATAAGCACTAACAAAAAAGGCAACAAAGGTAAAAATAGTAAAGGTAAACTTTTTAAACGTATTTTTTTGAGCTTACTTGCTCTATTCGTTATTGGCGTAATTGCTAGTATCAGTTTATTTTTCTATTACGCCAAAGATTCACCAAAAATAACATCAAGTAGTCTTGAAAGTACCCCTGCAAGTGTCATTTATGCAAAGAATGATGAAATCATCACTACCTTAGGAACTTCAAGAGTCTACGCTGAATCGTCTGACATGCCGCAACTATTAAAAGATGCCATTGTTTCAATCGAAGATAAACGTTTCTATAAACATAATGGCGTTGATCCTGTGCGAATTGTAGGTGCAGCCTTGTCAAATATCACTGGTGGATCAGCTGGTCTTCAAGGTGGTAGTACTTTAACACAACAACTTATTAAATTATCTGTCTTTTCGACAAAAGCATCTGATCAAACAATAAAACGAAAAGCGCAAGAAGCATGGCTAGCATTACAAGTAGAGCGTAAATACAGTAAATCTCAGATTTTAACGTTCTATGCTAACAAAGTCTTTATGGGAAATGGTATTTACGGGATGCAAACTGCTGCAAATTACTATTTCGGTAAAAAATTGAATAAATTAAATACAGAACAAATCGCGTTAATTGCTGGTATTCCTAATGCCCCATCTTCTTATAATCCTTACGCGCATCCAGAATACGCAAAGGAACGACGTAATGAAGTTATTGATGCAATGTTAGCAAATAACAAAATTTCGGCAAGCGAAGCAAGTACAGCTAAAGCGACACCAATTACTTCAGGCCTAAGAACATCACATTCTGCCGAAAAAGATACTTATAATGCAAAAATTTCTGATTCCTATTTAAAAGAAGTTATTCAGTCTGTTAAAGATAAAGGTTTTGATCCTTATAACAGTAGTCTTAAGATTCGTACAAACTTAGATTTGGATGCTCAGAAACGACTTTATGATATAGCTAATACAAATAACTATGTGGTCTATCCTGACAGTAAAATGCAATTAGCTGTTACCATGGTTGATTCAAAAACTGGCGCTATTTCAGCTATGATTGGTGGCCGTAAACAAACAAATGTTACTTTCGGGTATAATCGGGCTGTCGCAACTAGTCGAAGCAACGGTTCAACCATGAAACCTATTATGGATTACGGTCCTGCTATTGAATATCTAGACTACCCAACTAATCAAAAAGTTAGCGATACAAAATATTACTACCCTGATGCTACTACAAAACAATTAAATGATTTTGATAATAGCTATCTTGGAACAATGACAATGCGAAATGCTTTGATTCAATCACGTAATATCCCTGCTATTCGGACACTTGAAGCGGTTGGATTATCAAAAGCCCAAGGATTCGTCAAAAAACTTGGTGTCTCTAAGGATCAAGTTGATACTTACTCATCTGGTATCGGTGCAAACATGTCAACGACTCAAAATGCAGAAGCCTATGCAGCATTTGCAAATGGTGGAACTTATCACAAAGGGACTTATATTTCAGAAATTGAAAGAAAAGATGGTACAGTTGAAAATTATTCTAGCTCAGGTACTAGAGCAATGAAAACATCAACTGCTTATATGATTACTGATATGCTAAAAGGTGTTATTAATAGTTCTAATGGTACAGGTACGGCAGCTCAAATACCGGGTCTTTACCAAGCGGGTAAAACCGGTACTACTGATTATCCATCAAATGTTGCTTCTAAATTTCCATCTAGCGCAGTTATGGATTCATTATTTTCCGGCTATACTTCAAATTACTCAATTGCAGTTTGGACAGGTTATGATTCACCATTAGTCGCAAATAACTACTTAGATGTTAATTCTCAACATCTAGCTGTAGGTATTTATAAAAACTTAATGCAGTACGTTTCCCAATCAGTTTCAAATACGGATTGGACAAAACCTTCTGACGTTTATCTGAAAAATGGCGAATTATCATTAACAGATTCATCTACTGCAGAAACAACAACAGCAGATAGCAGTTCATATTCAGTTCCTAAGATATCAAATAGTTCTAGTTCTTCAGAAGAATCTAGTTCAAGCAGTTCTTCTAGTTCAAGTAGTTCTAGTTCTTCAGAAAGTTCTAGTTCATCTAGTAGTTCTAGCTCCGCTATTAGTTCAAGTGCTTCATCTAAAGCAGACAGCAGTAAAGCCGTTTCGTCTGCTACTCGTTAAATAAAAACCTGGCGATATTCAGTTAAAATTCTGAATATCGCCAGGTTTTTATTTATTTCATTAATTTGACCAATGATATAGGGGTATTTCCGGTTTATCATTAGATTCTTTTGTATTGTCATTATTCTTCACATTATTTGAAAAGTTCTGTTGTTGTCTTTTTTCTTTATCTTTTTTTATGTCTTGACTTGTTTTTATATGCTTCTTTTCCCAATTTAGTAAAATTCTATCCATATATTTTAAACTGTATGCCTGATTAAGGACAGCTTCTTTCAACGCCATCAAAATTAGTTCTGGAATATAGTGGTCTTGATCAATCCACATGCTAATACTTTCTAATTCCATTGGTGATAAAGGTCTTCCAAATTCAACTTCAATTTTTTCATAAACCTCTTTTCGAGAATTATTACTCTTAACAACTTCAACCTTTTCTTGTGTCCTATGACTTAAATTATTTAATTTTTCATATAACACACTAAAATCAAATTGATCGGTGCTGTACCCATTTGAATCATCAATTGTTTTGATAGAAATAACTTTTTTTTCGATTAATTTCTGCAGTAATGTATAGGTTTCCTGGGCCGTCACGCCCATTTGACTGGCAATTTGATTTGTATCTGGAAATTTATTACCTGCTTGATTAAAGCTTAATAGATGGATTAAGAAAATTAATTCATCACTTGATAATCCAATTTTTCGATAATTCCGTAAAATTAAATTAGACACATGGGTTTCCCCTGCTTCTAAAAATTGACTCATAAATGCATCCATAACGAAAATGCCTCCTTAATTAAGAAAAGAACCTTAAACAATTTCGTTTAAAGGTTCTTTTTCTCTACTTTTTTATGGGTAAATACGGTTTAATAGACGTGGGAATGGAATAGCCTCACGTATATGTTCTTCACCTGTAATCCAAGTTGTTGCGCGTTCTAATCCAAGACCAAATCCTGAATGAGGAACACTACCATATCTTCTTAAATCTAAATACCATTCGTAATCTTTTTCGTTCAATCCAGCTTTTTTAATTTGTGCTATTAAGTTATCTACATCAGTTTCACGTTCTGAACCACCAATAATTTCGCCGTAACCTTCAGGAGCTAATAAGTCAGCACAAATAACGACGTCTTCTCTCGTTGGATGTGGTTTCATGTAAAATGGTTTAATTGCTTTAGGATAGTTTAAAACGAATACTGGCATACTGAAATGTTCTGCCAAATAAGTTTCTTCAGGAGATCCAAAATCATCACCCCATTTAGTATCAGGAAATTCACCAGAATTTTGTAATAATTCGACGGCTTCATCATAAGAAATTTTAGGGAATGGTGTTTTTGTATAACTTTTTAAGACTTCTTTATCTCTTTCGAGAATATCTAAAGCATAGTCACAGTTATCTAAAACATTTTGTACTAAGAACGCAATATATTGTTCTTGTACTTCAAGACTTTGTTCTTGGTGCATAAATGCCATTTCGGGTTCAATCATCCAAAATTCAATTAAATGGCGTCTTGTCTTAGATTTTTCAGCTCTAAAAGTTGGTCCAAATGAGAATACTTTACCAAAGGCCATTGCCCCAGCTTCTTCATACAATTGACCTGATTGTGACAAATAGGCATCTTTGTCAAAATATTTAGTATGGAAAAGTTCAGTTGTACCTTCTGGTGCACTACCAGTTAAGATAGGCGCATCAATCTTTATAAAACCTTCTTTATTGAAAAATTCATATGTTGCGCGAATAATTTCATTTCTAATTTGCATAACTGCATATGGTTTCGTTGAACGTAACCATAAATGACGATGATCCATCAAAAATTCTGTTCCATGATCTTTAGGTGTAATTGGATAATCTTGACTATCACCAACTAATTCAAGTGATTTAACTTCAATTTCATAGCCAAATGGTGAGCGTTTATCTTCATGAATCTCACCAATAACGTAAAGGCTAGATTCCTGATGTAACTCTTTTGCCATTTCAAAAGTTTCTTCACTGACATTACTTTTTATCACGACACCTTGGAAAAAGGCACTTCCATCTCGTAATTGTAAAAATGCAATCTTACCACTTGATCTTTTATTAGTAAGCCAAACACCGATTTTTACTTCTTCGTCTACATGGTTTTTAGCATCAATTATACTAATTGTTTTCAATAAACTTCCTCCTCATTACGGTCCTAGTTGCTAGATCGATTTCATTCCTTTTATAATATCATTAGTCAGATATATTAGTCCATAAGACAATTATATATTTTCAACGGATTTTAAAACTTTACCATTTGAGAACTGCAGTGTTTCATAACAAAGAGCTTTTTTCTTGTTCAAATAACTCACTTCCCATGCAGGTACACCGTTGTATATACCAAGTCCGACATTCAATATTTTACTAGGTTTTTTTTCATTCCAGATATAAGTTAAAATATCATTTTTTGTCTTACCATTTGATTGTGATAAGACTTTAACTTTTCCACCTTTTTGAGCAACAATCACATAAATTCTTTTATTAGCTTTTGTTGTCCCTGCAACTGTAAAATAAGTTGCATCCCTATTATATCTATAAAATGCTGTTTCTTTATCTAGTTTTGCGTATTTTTTAGCAATTGTAACAGCTTCTTTTTCAGCTGTAGCCATCGGTGATTTTGCGCGATTATATAAAATAAAAGCACTTACCACAATAACTAATATCGTACCAAGTATCGAAAGAAAAACGATGTTTTTTGATTTTTTGGGGGATCTTCGCATGATCAATTTTTCTCCTGTCTTAGTTTTATACGGTCATATTATAACAGACATTATCTAATTCTGATTAACTATCAGAATTAGATAAAAACGTCTTTAAATCAATAATAATATCTGCCAATGGTTCATTTATAAGTTGTAATTCATCCGGCAATACTTCAATCATTTTTTTACCATAACTTTGATTTATCAATCGATTGTCCAATGCAATCATTGCCCCTTTATCGGTTGACGTCCGAATTAAGCGTCCAAACCCTTGTTTAAGCTTCATTGTTGCTCTAGGCAGTGAATACTCACTGAATACATCCCTACCTTGACCTTCAAACTCTTTTTCTTTCGCCTTTACATTTAACGACTCTGGAGACTCAAATGGTAACCGCGTCACAATTAAAAGTTCTAATCTATCATTTGGTAAGTCAACGCCTTCCCAGAAACTACCAGTACCCATTAAAATAGCGTCTTTACCTAATAAAAATCGTTTTTTTAATTTTTCAGGCCGTCCTGTAACACCCTGAACTAAAAGTTCACGATCAAGATGTAACCCTCTTTTTGTTAATAACCCATAAACATTTGCTATCGTATCAAGCGAATTAAATAAAATTAACGTTTGTTTACGTTGTGATTTTATAATCTCATAAACTGAATCAGCCAAGTAAGATTCATAAAGCTCTTTTGATGATCGAACATCAAAAGCATCACTTGCTACATACAATTTAGCTTGGTTACTATAATCAAAAGGACTCCCTAATTTTTTGATTTTGTAATTATCATCTTGTATATCTAGCTGATCAATAATGTAATCAGGATTACCTGGTAGTAACAAAGTCGCCCCAGTAAACGTCAGGTGATTAAAGTGCCGATAAATTACTTCAGAAAGAAAATGAGTTGCATCTGATAAACTAAATTCAAATTGCATTTTGTCTGTTTGTCCGTTAATCGGAAAACTTAACCAAAGCACCTTTTCATTTAGCTTGTCTTGATTTTGTTCAAATATAGTCCAGCCCTCAGTTTCTGCAAATAATTGCTTAAAAAAGTTATGAACACGATTCAAAAGCTGTTGCTCATCTTGGCCGATATTTTGTTGGCTTTTTGCAGCGATATAACGATCTCGTAAAATGGCATCATCTCTTTTTAAAACAGTTATCACTTTTAAAACAGATTCAAGCATAATTTTATTTCGATTAATCAATCCAATTAGCTCAGTTGATTTTAAAATAATTGCTTTTCCGGTCGTTTCATTTTTTGCTGCTGAATTCCTACTAATTTGTCGACCATATTCTCTTGAAAATTGTCTGATGAGTAACTCAACTGATTCCCGTAATTTCCTAATTTCTGTTAATAATTGATTGTTTTCACTAGCTGTTAAGAAATTAATTGCCATTAAGTCATTAAAAGAAAATTTTTGTGAACTTTGTATGCTAGTCAATAATGAATCACACATATTAATAATTTTCCAGAATCGAATGCGTCCTTTATTTGACTGTAGAGCAACATCAGCAAGATGCTGTGCTTCATCTACAATTAATTCAGGCGCAAGTTTTGTACGATCTGAGTTAAATAAACCAGGATGCTTCATTAAAAAAGCATGATTTGTAAAAATAATTGCTGACGATTCAACTTGTTTATATAACGTATTAATAAAGTCAACTTCAAAAAATTGATCAGTTAATACTAAACTCCCAACCCCTTGATGTTCAATTTGATTAAAAATGGGATTTTGATAACTTGAAAGTTTTAATTCATCAAGTTCACCAGTTTTAGTCATTGTCAGCCATACTAAGATACGTATTTTCATTAAAGCTATCTGTCCAGAGGTTTCTTTTTGTGTTAATTCTTTTTTAAACGCCGCTAAATTTATATAATGGTTACTGCCCTTCAAATTTACTGCAGCTGTTTGAAAAGGCAATAATTTGTTAAGTAACGGTAATGCCTGATTCATCAACTGGGTTTGAAGTAATGTTGTCGCACTACTAATCACAATTTGTTTGCGATTTTGAGCATGATAAGCTGCTGGAATTAAATAACCTAATGTTTTACCGATTCCTGTAGGAGCCTCAATAATTAATGTTCGATTTCCACTTTTTAAATGTTCAGAAATAAGGTCCATCATCTTTGCTTGTTCAGGTCGCCAACTTAATTGTTTTTCAAATATTTTTTTCTTATCTACTTCTGCTTCAGGATAAACATAATTCGTTAAATTAAATGTATCTTGTTTCCTACGTTGAAGGACAATCCCTCCAACAATGTATAGATGATCTGGTAGTCTTTCCTGTCTTCTATTTTTATCACTGTACGCATCAGAAAATAATTCATTTGTATTTCTTAATAAAAATGAACTTAAACGATTTATTTCAAATAAGGTTTCTCTTGGAATCGTTTCTAGTCGAGTTAATAAGAAGATAAATAACTCAGCTGTCACATGGGCATCACTATCGGCATGATGCGGATTTTCGTGAGTCAGATTCAAATATCGACTCAGATCTTTTAATTTAAAACTGGGTGCTGTTGGCAATAAGATTTGACTAAGCTGTACAGTATCGACACCTTTTATTGATAATGCAGGATAGCCAACTCTTTCTAACTCACTATTGATAAATGGCAAATCAAAGTTAATATTATGCGCAACAAAAACTGTATCTTGGAGAATCGCGTAAATCGTTGCGGCGACGTCTTCAAAATAGGCAGCCTTTCTGATTTGACGGTTTGTAATCCCTGTTAATTCTGTAATAACTTTCGGAATTGCCATACCAGGATTAATATCAAACGAGAAAGAATTTATTATTTGATTTTTTTGAACTAAAACGCAACCAAATTGGATCATTCGATCGCCACTTTTAAGATTTGTTCCCGTCGTTTCAATATCCACTACAGCATAAATCGTATTTTTATTCATTGAAGTTTATCACCAGTCTTTTTAAGTTAACGCATTTATGTTTATTTTACCATATTGATTAAAGAATCATATGCCAAAAACTAAATCATTATAAATTCTCAAAGTTCATCCAGTCCATTATAGCTATAACGACAATTTTAAGGTATGATAATGGAAGTAAATTCATCTAGAGAGGACTCTTTTTTTGAACAATTTGTCAGATAATACAGAAGCAAAATTTCTTGGTACTAGCCATGCTAAAATTATATTAATCGGCGAACACTCTGTTGTTTATAGCCAACCCGCTATTGCCCTCCCTTTACCAAATGTTAAAATATCAGTTTTAACGGAAGCAATGGCAGATAAACAATGGATCACAAGTCGTTTTTATAGTGGTGAACTGAAAAATGTTCCCATGAATATGCGTGGCATTAAGCAAGTTATCCAGTACATTTTAAAATCATTGAATAAACGACATCAATCATTTAAATTAACGATTGAAAGTGACATCCCATCTGAACGAGGGATGGGTTCTTCCGCTGCCACAGTTATTGCCATAATTCGAAGTTTGTACGCTTTTTTTGATACGAAAATCGAACGCGATGAACTTCTACTTATTGCCAATATCGCTGAAACAACCACACATGGTTCTCCAAGTGGTATCGATGCCGCAACAACCAGTAGCCGCGATCCCATTTGGTTCATTAAGCACCAAGAGGCTTACCCTGTCCCATTAAACATAGAGGCAACCTTAGTGATTGCTGATACGGGAATCAAGGGCCAAACGGGTTTAACTGTTGGTCAAGTTCGTGATCGCGTCTTATCAAGTCCTGACGTTACTGAAAAAATAATTTCCGAACTTGGTCAATTAACAAGTATGGCTAAGGCACAAATTGCGACAGATGATGCTATAAGTTTAGGACACACATTATCTAGGGCTCATCATTTACTAAAATCTTTAGGTGTTAGTCATCCCAAATTAGATGCACTTGTCAAAACAAGTCTAGAAAATGGCGCTTTAGGTGCCAAACTTACCGGTGGTGGTGGCGGTGGCTGTATGATAGCCCTAGTTAAAACACCCGAAGAAGCTTTAAATCTAAGCCATCTCTTAAATCGTAATGGTGCCATTGCAACTTGGATTCAACCCCTTAAAAAGGAGTCACAACATATTGAAAAATAAAATTTCAGCTCGCGCCCATACTAATATTGCACTCATTAAATACTGGGGTAAACAAAATAAAGATTTAATTATTCCTTACAACAATAGCCTATCCTTAACGTTAGATCATTTTTATACCGATACTACGGTAACTTTTGACGATACGCTAACTGAAGATACCTTCTTTCTAAATTCTAAACAAAAAAAGGATAACAAAGTATCAGCCTTTTTAGATATTGTTCGTAATCAAGCACAAAAAAATATTTACGCTAAAGTAGAATCAATAAATCACGTTCCAACTTCAGCAGGACTTGCGTCATCAGCGAGCGCATATGCTGCACTTGCGCTTGCTGCTAGTCAAGCAATTGGTTTAAATTTAAATAAACGCGATTTATCACGATTAGCACGTCGTGGTTCTGGTTCAGCTAGTCGCTCTATTTTTGGTGGCCTAGTTGAATGGGAAAAAGGTCACAATGATGAAGACTCCTTTGCTATACCGATTGAAGAAACGATTGATTGGGATCTTCAAATGATTGCTATTATGATTAATAGTCATGAAAAAGCGATTGATTCTCGTTCTGGAATGCAACATTCCGTGGACACATCACCTTTCTACAATGAATGGGTTAAATCTTCTGAACGTGATTTAATTGATATGAAAAAGGCTATTATAGAGAAAAACCTCGAAAAAGTTGGTCAAATTGCTGAAAATAATGCAATGAAAATGCACGCAACAACTTTAAGCGCTAATCCCAGCTTTACTTATTTTAATCCTGACAGCATACGTGCTATGGATGCTATTCGTGACTTGCGTCAAGAAGGTATTACCTGTTACTTCACAATGGATGCTGGTCCAAATGTTAAAATAATTTGTTCCAAAACTGAAACACCTTATATTTTAAATAAATTAAGTCCACTTTTTGGTGCAAAAAATCTTTTGGTTGCCAAGCCTGGACCTGGAGCGACACTTATTTAGTGTTATCCATATTGAAAGGAATTGAGCTATTTGATCACCGCTAAAGCACCAGGAAAACTTTATATTGCAGGAGAATACGCAATTGTTGAACCTGGATCACCAGCAATTATTGTTGCTATTGATCAGTTTGTAACTGTAACAATTAAAAAGAGTAAAGAAACAGGTAGTATTTCATCTAAACAATACCAAGAAAATTCTTTATCTTGGTATCGTCAAGGGACAAAAATTATTTTTGATAATCGAGATAACCCCTTTCACTACATATTATCGGCGATTCATTTAACCGAATTATATGCACAATCCATCGGAAAACAGATGGTTAATTATCATGTCAATATTGATAGTGATTTAGATAGTACTGATGGTAAAAAATATGGTTTGGGCAGTTCTGCTGCGGTTACCGTAGCAACCGTTCGTGCCGTTTCACAATTTTATAATTTAAAATTAACGGATAACGCTCTATTTAAATTATCAGCAATGGCTCACCTAGATGTTCAAGGAAATGGTTCACTCGGAGATATTGCCGCTAGTGTTTATGGCGGATGGATTGCTTATTATTCATTTGATCGAGAATGGTTAAAAATTATGAGACAAGGTACGCCACTAACCGAACTTTTATCTATGGATTGGCCTATGCTTTCTGTCCAACGCCTACCGCAACCTAAAGATTTAGAATTATTAATCGGTTGGACTGGCTCTCCAGCTTCAACTTCCATTTTTGTTGATAAGATGGCCCTTTTTAAAGCAAAACAAAAAAAGACTTACTCTGAATTTTTAGAAGATTCAAAAAAATGTGTCACTGCAATGATTGATGGCTTTAAATTAAACAATTCCATCATTATTCAACAAGAAATTACAAATAATCGAATGATTTTACAACAATTAGCCGATGCTAGTCAGGTAATAATTGAAACCGAATCATTAACTTCCCTTTGTAATTTATCAGAATCCCAACATGCTGCCGCAAAAACATCAGGTGCTGGCGGTGGTGATTGCGGTATTGCATTAGCAACCTCTGAAACAAATCGTACTGAATTATTTAAAGATTGGGCACAAAATGATATTCAACCTTTGGATATCAAAGTGACCTTATAGGATAAGGAGTTTTTTATGATTAAAGACGATAATTTAATTCAAAGTCACAGAAAAGATGAACACGTATTTATCGCCGAAAAATTATTCAATACGGAATCAAAAAATCAATTGAATGAGATCAAGCTTATTCCTTCAAATTTACCTGAACTTTCTATTAATGATATTCAATCTAGCGTTGAGCTTCCAAATTTCTCGTTTCAATCGCCCTTTTATATTAATGCTATGACTGGTGGCAGTGAACAAACGGGTATTTTAAATCAACAATTAGCCGAAGTTGCAGCTATCACAAATACACCAATCGCGACAGGTTCTCAAAGTATCGCCTTAAAAGACCCTTCTAAGGCTCATACATTTAAAATACTTCGTGAAAAGAATCCAAATGGTCTCATTTTTTCTAATTTAAGCGCCAATGCAACACTAGATCAGTCAAAAAGAGCCGTTGATATGATTGAAGCAAACGCCCTACAAATTCATATTAATGCCGCTCAAGAAATTATTATGCCAGAAGGTGAACGTGAGTTTTATTGGTTGAAGAATATTGAAACAATCGTAAATAAGCTTGAAGTACCCATTATTGTTAAAGAAGTTGGTTTTGGGATGTCTCATAAAACGGTTCAACAATTAGCTGATATTGGTGTACGTTATGTTGATATTTCTGGTCGTGGCGGCACAAATTTTGCCATGATTGAAAACGAACGTAGACATGCTAAAGATTTCTCCTTTCTAGAGGATTGGGGCTTAACTACAGCTGAAAGTCTCATTGATACAAAATCTCTGCAAACAGGCTTAACAATTTTTGCCTCTGGTGGTATTCGTACCCCATTAGATATTGTTAAATGTCTCGCTTTAGGCGCTAAAAGTGTTGGTATCTCTGGTGCATTCTTACACATTCTCAATAAACAAGGTCAAGATGCGCTAACAAATACCATATCAGATTATCAATCAAAAATTAACATGCTTATGCTGTTACTTGGCACCAAAAATTTAAGTGATTTAACAAAAATTAGAATGATTTTATCACCTGAGTTACAAAATTTTAAAAATCAAATATAATCATGTTTACATAAAAAACGCCAAATCAGTTAGATAATGAATCTAACTGATTTGGCGTTTTTATTAATTATTACGTTTATTAACTCTTCTACGGATAACAAAGTAGAAAACAACGGAAGCAACGATAAATAGAGTACCTTCGAACTCATACAGAGCTATCATATTTGTTTTAATCGAAAATTGTGACTGACCAATCGCAGTTCCTATTAAGCCACCAACTAAGAATGATCCCATGTAAATTAGCAAGTTATTCCAAATAATAACTTTTTTTGATTGTTTGATAAATTTCTGATTACGAATTTGTTTACTAACACCAACAATCCAAATATAAGTTGCGACCATAACACTAGCAATAACAGCCATTAAGCCCACCGCTTGTTGCCAATGTCGACTAATCCATGAGTTATTAGTTAAAATTAAATTATCATTAACCTGTTTGGAAACTGTTGTATTAGTTAATTCGGTCGTTAACACATTCTTAGTCACGACATGCTTTGAATCAAGAATAATATTTGTATTATTTGCCTTCAATTTACTTATGTCTGCAGTTGACATTGCAATAAAAATTTGATTATCCAACTCAGAATTGTATTTATCACCCATAATACCGATGACAGAAACGTATTGCCCATTTAATTTATAATACTGCTGATGAAATGGCGAGTATAATTTTTTTTCAATATTTCGACCAACTACTGCTACCGGAACTTCAGATAAAAAATCATTATTTGAGAAAAAAGTTCCAGAAACCATTGGTGGCTTATCATAACTACCCTTCGCATAAAAATAAGAAATATTTTTTTTGTTTTTTACTTGATAATGAATTTGAAAATCAGAAATTTTTTCTGATTTTGCTAACGTTGTATTATATTTATCTAAATTTTGTTCTTTTGTTTTAAGAACATATGCATTTTTAGATAGATTATGATTATCTAATTTTGTGATTAAATCTTTTTCCTGCATCTTAAAAAATAAAAATGTGGTAAAGAATGTAAGTAGTAAGATAGCTACTATAAATATGTATCTTCTTCGCATCATCAATTTAATTTCCCCCTAACTTTTAATGGACACCGAGTGCCATTTTTGCATACCTAGACATACGTTCAATTGACCAGGCTGGACTCCATATAAATTGTACAGTTACTTTTTTTATTTCTAGCACTGGCTTTAACGCATCTTCGACTAAATCAGATAGAACACCTGTTAACGGGCAACCCATAGTGGTTAAAGTCATTTGTACATTACAATTATTGTCATTGTCTAATTCAATCTCATATACTAAACCTAAATTAATAATATCCATATCCAATTCAGGATCCATCACTTTTTCTAAATGTGTCAAAATATCTTGCTTAATTATTTCTGCACTTCGTCTTTCACTCATAGGATTAATCCTCTCTTGAATAGCTAATATTACTAGTTTATCGTTTCTATTTTAGCATTGCAATCTATTGTTTTAATGTTACTGAACTCTTTACTTTTTCTAAAAAATAATGTTATACGGCGCCAAAGTTACTATGAAGCCGGATTAAATTAAAGATACGATTTTATAACAATAGATAAAAAAAGGTTAAATACGTTTGAATACTGCATACTCAAATGCTATCCTGAACTAACTAAGATAAAAAACTGTAAATCTTACTACACATAAGTTAAGTTGATGGAGGAACAATAACGATGAACAAAAAGTTAATTACAATTGATTTAGATGGCACAACTTTAAATAATAATGCAGAAGTTAGTTCAACAACAAAAAAAGTACTTACTCAAGCAACAGCTGAAGGACACATTGTCAGTATTGTAACGGGACGCCCATATCGTATCTCAAAACAAATTTATGATTCATTAGGGTTAACAACTCCAATGATTAATTTTAATGGTGCCCTGGCACATATTCCACATAAAAATTGGGATAAATCATACGAATATACAATTAATCGAGATATTGTTTTTGATATTCTTAACGCTAGAAAAGAATTAGGTATTAACATGTTAGCAGCCGAAGGAAAAAATATGTTATTGGCTGACAATGCAAGTCAGCTAGTGAAAGGCTTTTTCCCACAAGTTTTAAGATCAAATCAAATTCTTAATAAACAAAATTTACAACATGATCCGACATCAATTACGATGTTTGTCGATCAAGATAAAAAACAATTAATTACATCTAGACTACTTGAAAAATATGGTGATGTTATCGAAGTCAACACTTGGGGCGGACCAAAACCTGTTCTAGAAGTTGTTTCAAAAGGGATTCAAAAAGCAATTGGTGTTTCTTATCTAGCAGATTACTATGGTATCTCTCAAAAAGATATCGTTGCTTTTGGTGATGAAAGTAATGATAAAGAAATGCTTTCATATGCTGGCTGGGGTGTGGCAATGAAAAATGGTACTTCTGAAATTAGAGGTCTAGCCAATGATGTTACCTCTTTAAATAACCAAGAAAATGGGCTTGCTCATTACTTAAAAAATTATTTAAATTTAGCTAAATAATCGTTAATTAGTAACAGATCAGTAATGGTCTGTTATTTTTTTATAAAAAATGACTTCTGGAATATACCAGAAGTCATATTTAATGATATTTATTTTTCGTCGCTTTTTAGAATACCACCGACACTATAACGATCTTTACGCATTTCATTTAAAATTACATGGATATGCTCTGTAGGTGCACCAGTATTTTTTGAAACAGCTTCAGTCACATCTTTAACTAAATTTTTAAGTTGTTCTTGTGAACGACCTTCAATTAAATCAATATTTATAATTGGCATAACGAATCTCCTTTTTATTTAGTTGATTGCCCTTTTCTTAATAATTCTTGTTGGTCTGAGTTTAGGAAATTGCCTTCAATATCAGCGGTATTAACTAAGTTCATAAATGCATTTGGATCAACATCACTAATTGTCATTTTTAAATTATATAATTCATAACGTGTAATAACTAACATCAAAACTTTACTTTCTTCATTTGAGAAAGCGCCCTTTGAGTCAATAACTGTAATTCCACGAATTAATGATTTTTGGAGCGCTCCAACAACTAAATCTGCTTCTTTTGTAACAATAAATGCTGTTAACTTTTGATGCGATGTATGGATGTCGTCGACAACTCTAGACATAGCATAATTAGAAATAATTGTATACAAAGCACTTTCCCAACTGAAATAAAATCCAGCCGTTAAAATAATAATCATATTTGTTGATAACATTAATGAACCGACTGTTTTACCTGTCGTTTTAGCTAGAACAAGTGCGATGATATCCATCCCACCAGTTGAAAAACCAAATTTTAATGCTAATCCAACCCCAATACCACTTATTACACCACCAAATAATGCTGCCATTAATGGATTAGTTGATAATTGATGAACGGGTAAAATTACCGTAAAGAGAGATGAAGAAGCGACGGTCAGTACACTATAATATGTAAATGAACGTCCTACTTTATACCAGCCTAATATACCAATTGGAATATTTATTAACATAATTAGATATCCAGTACCAATTTTAATATGAAATAGATCATAAAAAATAGCAGAAAGTAATTGGGCAATACCATTGGCACCAGCTCCAAAAATATTTCCTGGAATCAGAAAGAAATTAAGGGATAATGCAATTAATAATCCCGAAAATACAATTATAACTAGTCGTTTATTTTTATCAGAAATTGATAACTTCATAAATCTCCCTCCTATTATATGTGACTCTTTTCATTTTACCTTTTATTAAACAATAATATTAATAAAATGAGTAATCTCTCATTTTAAATTTCTATTAAACTAACCTTATACAGCGTAACCGGTTAAATACGAATATTTATTTACAAATGGCGTTTAAAAATAGCAATTAAATGATAAAATGGTAATATCTAAATTTATTTACTGGGAGGAGAAATATCCATGACGACAGACCCTTTTAATTTTTCAGCATGTACAAGTGTTTTAGCTGGTTCTAAAGCAACTGCAGATGGGTCGACTTTTATTGGCCGTAATGAAGATGCAAAAACAGCATGGCCAAAACATTTTGTTATTCATGCTCATACAGAATTTGAACAATCACCTTTATTTGAATCACCAGATAATCACTTTAAAATGCCATTACCAAAAATTCGTGGTAAATATTCAGCTACTCCTGAATGGACACCAAAATTTGGTGTTTTTGAAGAAGATGGCTTTAATGAATATGGTGTGGCTATGAGCGCTACTGAAAGTGCATACGCTAATAGCCGGGTTCTCAGTTACGATCCCTTACTAACTGAAAACGGAATTGGTGAGGAAGCAATTGTAACAATTACTCTTCCCTATATTCACTCCGCAAAAGAAGGTGTTAGTTACCTTGGATCATTAGTAGAAAAATACGGTTCAAGTGAAACAAATGGTGTCTTGTTCTCTGATCAAAAAGATGTTTGGTATATGGAAATTGCAACCGGTCACCATTGGGTTGCGCAACGTATTCCGGATGATTCTTATGCAGTTGTTGCCAACCAACTAGCTATTCAAGAAATTAACTTTACTGATTCCGCTAATTTTATGTTTAGTTCTGGTATTCAGAAATTTGTTTCTGATAATCATTTAAATAACCAAAAAGATTCATTTAATTTTAGAGATATCTTTGGAACTCATGATCAATCTGATGCCATTTACAGCACACCAAGAGTTTGGTATGGCCAATTACTTTTAACACCATCAGTTGCTTCACAAGATCCTATGAGTATGAATTTACCGTTCATTCGTCAGGCTGATCATTTAATTCAACGTGAAGATTTAGAACAAATTCTTGGCTCACATTTCCAAGGAACTCAATATGATCCGATTGGAACTGGTTCAATCAGTGATAAACATAAATTCAGACCCATTAGTTTAGCAAAAACACAAGAGTCTCATATTTTACAAATTAGACCTGATTTACCTTTTGAAATTGGTGGTATCCATTGGCTATCAATGGGTGTTACGGCTCAAAGTGCTTATGTACCTTTCTTTGCTGGTATTACGGATACACCGGAGAATTATAAAATTGGTACCGATGTATATGATGACAAATCTGCTTACTGGTTATATAAACAATTAGGTATTTTGGTTGATTCACATTACTTAGAATTTAGCTCATTACTGAAAGATCTCCAAAAAGATTTAATTATCCAATTCAATGCCTCCGTAAAACGGATTCAAACAGAGGCAATTTCTAAAAGTGGTACAGACCTAACAGATTTTTTAACTGAAGAAAATCTAAAAATTACTGAAGCTGCTGAAATCAAGGTTAAGGCCTTAATTAGTCAGCTAATTACATTATCAACTGACCTATCACCATTAAATTTTAAAACTGACCAAAACTTATAAATATAAGAAACCGAAAGGAATTACAAAAGTCTTATGGACAAACAAAAGAAAATTTCCCTAACAAGTTTCATTTTAATGATTTTTACAACTATTTTTGGATTTGCAAATACTCCCGTCGCCTTTATTCAAATGGGTTACGCTAGTATTATCTGGTACGTTTTAGCAGCATTCTTCTTTTTCTTACCAACTGCTTTGATGTTTGCAGAATATGGTTCAGCTTTAAATGAATCAAAAGGTGGCATTTATTCTTGGTTAGCTGAATCAATTGGCCCCAAACTTGCTTTCACAGGAACATTTATTTGGCTTTTTGCATGGATTGTCTGGATGGTATCAATTGCATCTAAAGTTTGGATTCCACTTTCAACAATTTTTTCTGGAAGTGATCAAACACAATCTTGGGCTATCTTTGGCCTATCTTCAACACAAACTATCGGTATTCTTGCAATTCTTTGGATTGTGCTAGTTACCTTTGTCGCTAGTCGAGGTATCAGTAGTATTGCCAAGATTTCTTCAGTTGGTGGTATTGCTATTTTAGGTTTAAATGCTATCTTTTTACTATTAAGTATTGTTATTTTAATTGTTAATCATGGTGCACTCCAAGAACCATGGCATGGTATGACAAGTATTATAACTTCTAGAAATCCTAGCTATCAATCACCTATCGCCCTAATTTCATTTATTGTTTTTGCCATCTTTGCATACGGTGGTATGGAATCAGTTAGTGGTGTTACAGATAGTATTAGAAATCCTAAGAAAAATTTTCCAAAGGGTTTAATCATTTCCACTTTATTAATTCTTTTTGCTTACTCAATCTCAATCTTCTTCTGGGGTGTTAGTACAAACTGGAGTAAACTTGGTGGTCAAAATGCCAACTTAGGTAACATCTCTTACATATTGATGGAAAACTTAGGTAATTTTGCAGGTCAAAGCTTTGGTATGAGCGCAAGTGCTTCGACAATTTTTGGTCATACACTTGCTAGAATTACTGGTTTAAGTATGTTCATGGCTTATACAGGTGCATTCTTCGTCTTGATTTACTCACCACTCAAATCATTTATTCTTGGAACACCTAAGGATATCTGGCCAGCAAAAATGACGAAATTAAATAAGCATAGTATGCCTGAATTTGCAATGTGGATTCAAGCTGCCGTCGTTATTGTCATTATCATGGCTGTTTCATTTGGAGGTTCAAATTCAACATTATTCTATTCAAAATTAACGTTAATGGGAAATATCTCAACTTCTGTACCTTATCTATTTTTAATTGGTGCATTTCCATTCTTTAAAAAACGTCAAGACTTAAATCGACCTTTTGAAGTTTATAAGAATAGAACACTTACAAATATTATTACTATTGTCGTCTGGTTAGTTTTAGCCTTTGGAATTATTTTCACTGTTATCAGCGATACATTAAGTAATGCTCTCTGGATGATATCTGGTCCTGTCCTTTCTGGACTAGTTGCTTTCCTTTACTACACACGTTATGAGAGAAAAATTAAAAAATAAACTAAAAAAAATCGTAAACAATTTTTATTGTTTACGATTTTTTATTAGTTTTTAACAAGACTTTCTAAGCTAACATTACCTGTTAATAGTCCTGAATTATCTCCATGTAATGCTAAACTGTTGAATCGTTCATTAACGACAAGTTGCATGTTCTCATCCATATAAGTTTTGCTGTACCCTTTTACTCTAATGGGACCTAAATCTGAATCAATTGTTCCATCATATGCCTTGCTATCGTTCTGGTCATCAATTACTAACATTCTAAAGCTTGAATCTAACGTACATGTTCCTTCATTTGATAAAGCACCAACACCATCGTCAAAATCAAGCAAGATTTCTGAATCATTACCCATAAGTTTCATAATCTTGCTTTTTGCGTCTTCACTTATTTTTAAATACATGAAATTACCAGCTTTCTTATTTAATAATTACATTGTACACCACTGATTATTTTAGACAAGCATGACGACTCAGGTTCATCATGGTATGATAGTTCTAATTAGAAAGAGAGGAATATAATGACCAAAATTAGTATAGTAAACAACTTATTTGATAGTAGTTCACAATTTAAAAGTTCACATTCAATCTTTCAATTTAACGTTAATTCACAACTAAATGAACAAGCAGACGCTCTTTTTCTTTCATACTTCTCAATAGATATCCATGAAAAAATTCTTGAATCTTCTATGATGCAAAAATTACCTATCTATTTATCCAAAGAGGCATTTGAATTAAAACAACAATTTGTCTTACTAGGTAAAATTAGTGAAACACACTTAAATTACAAAATTATTCCGATTAACACCGCACTAACTATTGGAGATTTTACAGTGATTGGTTTTTTATCAGATTCAGTACACACGGGTTCATTAGCTTTTTTAGTAGAAGATGAAAAGCAGAAGTACTCCTTCTTAGCTGGTGATACTCGCTTAGCTGGACCTCATAAAAAGAGAACGAAGAAATGGATTCACGACTTAAACCGACTACCTTTAGATGTTCTAATTTTAAATACTGTCGACACAACAGATACTAATTACTACACTGAAATTACGATTCTAGATCATCTCATTAAACTTTTAAAAGTCGAAGAATTAACTGCTATTAACGTTGCCAACGAAAATCTTTATTTAATTCATAAGTTAGCGACAGTAGCTAACAAGTTAGAAAAAATAATCGTACTAGATAAGCCAACCTCCCAATTATTGACGTATTTTTATCCTGATTCAGAAGTGATTTCATTAAATGATGCTACTTCTGTAGGAATTAAAAGGCATCCTGAGAAATATATCTTGGTAAATATAGAAAATAAGTTAGGCGATTTTAATTTGTCTACCCAAAATAGCTATTCACTGACCGATTTATTGGAAAATAATAAAGATAGTCTCCCAATCAATTCACATTTATCTTCATTAGAAGTACCTGAATTGTTAAATCGATTAACGCATAAACCTAAGCAACTTATATTGATAGACCAAAATTTTAACAATACTATTGTAACTTATTAATATTTATTCTATGGTATATTTATTAATCATTTAAAAGGACGTGAATTTGTTGGTTTTTTCTTATTTTAAAAATCCTAAAAAACATGAATTATTTTTAACCTTCTTATTAGGAACATTAAGTGCTTTTGGTCCATTATCATTGGACATGTATTTACCAGCATTACCAGTTATTCAACAACACTTACATACAACTGCATCGCTTACCCAGTTGACGATTACGACTTGTTTACTTGGATTGGCGCTTGGCCAATTAATAGTTGGACCCTACAGTGATAAAATTGGCCGTAGAAAGCCATTACTTTTGGGACTCATCTTGTTCGCTGTTACCTCTATCATCGCAGCAACAAGTCAGAATATAACAATTTTGGTTATTATCCGGTTATTGCAAGGTTTAGCGGGATCTGCTGGTCTTGTAATCTCTCGAGCAATTGCTAGAGACCTATACACCGGAAAAAAATTAACCAGTTTTTTCTCGCTCTTAATGGCTGTTAATGGAATTTTCCCGATTATTTCGCCCATACTTGGCAGTTTTATTCTAAAATTCACATCTTGGCGCGGTATCTTTGTTATCTTAACTGTAATTGGTTTTCTTTTATTTCTTCTTGTATTAGTGACGTTACCAGAAACTAACCAGATTGTGCCAGAGAAGTCGCAATCAAATACTGGTGATTCAACGAAAAAAATTCTTAAAAGTTTAATTTTTGATAAATTTTTCTTGAGTTATGCTCTAATTCAAGGCTTTATCTCAGGTGCAATGTTCTGTTATATTTCTGGATCATCATTTGTTTTACAAAATCTTTTTGGTCTATCCTCTAATATGTTCAGTTTAGTCTATGCAATTAATGGTTTAGGTATCGTTATAATGTCTCAATTAAGTTCACGAATTTCAGATACTTTTTCTGAACAGACTGGTCTAAAATTAGGTGTTTACCTTGCCTTACTTGGTAGTCTACTATTAACGACCTCATTATTTATTAGTAACTCGTTATTACTAGTGCTCATCAGTTTATTTTTAATTGTTTCAATGGTTGGTATCGTAAATACAACGGCCTTCTCATTAGCTATGCAGAAACAAGGGCAACACGCAGGAAGTGCTTCTGCCATACTTGGTGTTGGTATGAATCTAGTTGGAAGTATTCTTTCTCCATTCGTTGGGATTATGGGGGATCATTCTTATGTTCCAATGACAATTTTAATCTTACTGTGTGAAATTTGTGCCTTGGTCATTTACTTAAATATTTCCACAAAAAAAGCAGAACTATAAGTTCTGCTTTTTTTGTGGAAATATTAGTTTGTATAACGCAAAAACTTAATAATATAACTCTTTAATTATTTATACTAAAGGTGTGACATCTGATTTTGTACAGCTGTAACCTTTATGTAAAATGGGTACTATCTACAAATTGGTACTACCAACCATATTTTTAAAGCTTATTTTATCTACTGATATATATTATTTATTTTCTGTTAAACCCAGTTTTATTTGACATTCTGGACAATATCCAAACGTCTCGACATGTGTACTTTCAATTATATAACCACTTTTATTTTCCGCCTCTTGCTCTGCCTCATGAAAAGTTAATTCTGTAAATATATCTGTTATTTTGCCACAGTTAAGACAGATAGCATGATAATGTGGAATACCAAAATAATCGTAGCGCATTTTACCATCATCGCCATTAGACAATTCTATCACTAATTTTTGAGCAACTAATATTTGTAACGTATTATAAACGGTAGCTATGCCTAACCCTACGCTTCCATCTTTAATTCCGTTAAAAATTTGTTCAACAGATGGGTAGTTATGTTGCGTTACTAAATATTCAAGAATTATTTTACGCTGTGGTGTTATACGTACGCCACGTTCTTTTAAAATTTCTAAAGCCTGGTCAAGATTTTTATCGATCAATTTAACGACCCCCATTTTCTTAATTCACTCTGTTCATTATCTCATATTTCATAAAATATGTGGACTTTATCTATTGAATTGATTTATAATGATTATATATTTAGAATCATTATAACAAAGGAGAGAGAGTTATGTCTAAAAAATTATCTTTATCTCAGAAAATAAATGTTTTAAGAGCTAGTGTTATGGGAGCTAATGATGGTATTCTTTCCGTTGCTGGGATTGTCATTGGTGTCGCTGGCGCTACGAACAATAATTTTTCTATTTTCATTTCAGGTATTGCTGGTATGCTTGCCGGTACTGTCTCAATGGCTATGGGAGAATATGTTTCTGTAAGTACCCAAAAAGATTCGCAAGAAGTTGCTACTGCCAATTCCAAGTACAATCTAAAACATAATTATGATAAGGAATATAATTATGTTTATCAAAAATATTTTAAAACAGGTATTTCTTCATCCTTAGCATTAAAAGCTACAGATGAAATGATGTCGGCTAACCCATTAGATACTATTGTACGTGAAAAATATGGCTTTGATCCTAACGTCTATACGGATCCTTATGCGGCTGCGATTGCATCAATGATTTCTTTTCCGATTGGATCATTGCTGCCCCTACTTGCAATTACTTTATTCCCTGCTGAATTTAAGGTCATTGCCACATCTATTTCTGTCATTATTGCACTAGCTATCACAGGATTTAGTGCTGCAACTTTGGGTAACTCAAATCGGACAAAATCAGTTATTCGTAATATTATTTCTGGTATTTTAACAATGCTAGTCACTTACTTTATTGGTACTTTATTTGCTCATTAGGAAAGGACACTTAATTTCATGACATCTGAAACCAAAATTAAACAAAAAAAATACAAAACAATGGATGAAAAACTTAATTCACTTCGTGCAGGTATACTAGGATCTAATGATGGTATTTTAACTGTTGTAGGTGTCCTGTTCAGTGTTGCAGCAGCTACAACAGATAATTTCATTATTTTCATCGCTGGGTTAACTGATCTAATAGCTTGCGCATTTTCTATGGCAGCTGGCGAATATGCCTCTGTCAGTTCACAAAGTGACACCGAAAAAGCAGCTGTTGCCGTCGAAAAACAGCGTATGATTACGAGTCGTACTGATCAAATTCATGATGTTCAAAATTTTTATACGGCTAAGGGCGTTTCTGAAGAAACCTCTTTTGAAATTGCTACAGAATTAATGCAAAAAAAGCCACTAGAAACGATTATTAATGTTAAATACGGTCTCGAATTAGGACACTATATGAACCCTTGGGATGCCGCTTTTTCCTCACTAATCTCTGCAGCTTTAGGTGGTATTTTCCCACTACTTGCCATTATTATATTACCAAACAATTGGAAAATGATAGGTACAATTATTGCGGTTTCAGTAGCTGTAGCTTTAACTGCCTTTATTAGCTCCAAATTAGGTGATGGTAAAATTAAAGTTGCCATTATACGAAATATTATCATTGGTTTAATAACCATGTTAATTCATTATGGAATTGGCCAGTTTTTTTAGACATATCATTATGAAACCCCGCCCAAACTAGTTAAATATTTTTTCCCAACTTATTTGTTGTCATAGATACATTTTATATAGCGCATTAGCTTTCAAAATGTTTATAAATTTTGAACTAAACCACTTTATACTCTTAAAATTCATACAAAAAAGTTCTAATCACTTAGCGATTAGAACTTTTTTAATATCATTGATCAGCAATAGTTAACAAAGGCCTATATTTTATACTACTTTCAATAATTAAATACAACACTCGCCATCGACATTGTCTGTTTAATTGATATACTGTACATATTTAAGATCATTAAGACTATTTTTACAATGTGCAACTATACATAGTTCATCACAATAATAATCAAGCACTACTCTAAATTTTCTTATCATCTGGTCCACTATTTTTAGAATTTTGGGAAGCAATAATATACTGTTCAATTAAAGCAACAATTTGCTTATTTTGTGGTAAATCAGAATGTTCCGATTCATTTCCTGTGACAGTTATTTCTGTATAGGATTTCGCTTGATTTTGATAAATATATTTTCCGGCATTAACACTTTGATATGGAACAATTCCATCATTATTGTAATTATCTGTTCCAGCAATCGAGTACAACACTAAGTTAGTTGGAATTTTTTTTCGATTCTTTACAAAATCCGCTAACATCTGTGTTCTTGTACTCTGATTAGTTTCTTCACCATTATATGGTGAACCTATCGTCATTAACGTATTAATTGAGGCCGCTTTATCATCAAAATATTCTTCTAAAAATGTCGTATAAATAAGACCTCCGTTAGAGTGCCCGATACCATTAAATTGATTAAATTTATATTTATCAGCAAGATACGTAAACGCTATATCAAACCATTTAGCTTGTTTTTTTATACTATTATAGCCATTCGAATTATCTTCAAAACCAACAACTATGAAAGGTTGCATATCTCGTTTAGCTATTTTACCAGTAATTTTAAGTTTTCCAGTTTTCTGAACCGTTATCTTTAACAAACTATGCGTTCGATTTGTTGAAGTATTTAAAACATCAATCAATTCATCAAATCGATCTTGATTTGCACTGCTTCCTGGTATTAAAATAACTGGATTTAACTTTGAATTATGAATAATTCGGCTTGTTTTGACCTTTTTAGTGTTCCATGTATTTGCCGGTACGATAACAGCTAAAAAACAAGCTAAGATAGCTATCCAAATAAACACGTATTTAACTATTTTCCGTTTATTTTTCATTTAGCTTACCTCCATCAATATTCATTGCCTTATTATTTAATTTTACAAACGGCATATAAATTAAAACTGTAATAATAAGCACAATTCCTGATACAACTAATGTACTCCAATACCCATCAGTTCCTAAAAATGCCATTAATGGTGCTGGAGTCGTTTCAGGTAAGCTGTAAACTGCTGGAGGTATCCACTTAAAGTAAATACAGAAGTACCCAATCAACATTGAAACGATGGGTGATAAGATAAACGGAACCATTAAAATAGGATTTAAAATAATTGGTAACCCAAACATCAATGGAAAATTAATATTCACAAAGCTTGGAATAATTGATATTTTTGCTATTTTACGACTATTTTTATTTTTAGACATTATCAATATTGCTATAATTAAAGATAAGGTCATTCCTGTTCCACCAAAGCTACCAAAACTGTCATAAATTGTATGTATAGAGATAGGAAAAGGTACACCAAAAGACGTGCCATGCTTTAACGCATAACTTAAGTTACTGACAACCGAAGTATCATCTAAGCCGCCTTGTGCAATTCCTAAAGAACCAGAAATTCCTATACCAGATAAAACAGTATTGAAAAAGGATAAAAATAAAATAGTTATAATTAAATGCCTTGATTTAACTTCTGTTAATCTAAACATAGAATATAAGAGACCATTCACACCGATTTGATTAACCAATGAAACTAACATGACTAGTCCAATTAAAATCCCCAATATTATCACTATCGGCAACAGACTCTCTAAACCACGAGAAATAAATGTATATTGATCTACTTTTTCTTGCTTATTTTTAGGTGAAAACCATTTAAAGATATATCCTACAAAGACCCCCAAAATCAGTGAGATAAAAATCCCTTTAACACCTAACTCTTGAATCAAGAATGTCCCCTGATCACTATCAGGGTTTAAACTTGATAAATTATAATTCAAAATAAGCATCCCGACTGCCCCAGTGAATCCTGCAATTTGTTCATCTTTTTTAAAGGACCGAGTCATGTATTTTGCGCTCAAAAAAGCTGTCATTACTGCGATAAAACTCATTGTAACTGTATTAATAATTTCGAATATATTTGTTATGATTTTTTCATAAGGTAACCATGATGAAATATTATATACTTGATTAAAGAACCCTTGTTCTGATAAAACGCTAGAACTAAGCGCCATACTAAAACTTCCAATAATAATAAACGGTAAGATAATTGCAAATGTTTTTTCAATTGCTTGATAAACAAAAGTTTTTTTAAAACGTAAATCAACTCTTAACAATTTTTGCGAAAACGTCACCCATAGTTTATTCATTGAATAACCCCCTTATCTATTTTTTATTATAAACCAATAGTAACCCAACAACAAAATGTTAATTATAAACTTTGAGGGTGTACACTTTCTGGTGTTGGTAAAATAAAATTCATCAACACCAGTTTTTTATTCTGAAAACAAAAAAAGAGGCCACCGGCCCCTGCTATGATTAAGTTGCAAAACATAATCAAAAGCGAGGGATGCTGATGATCACAATTAATTCCGCACTATTACTATTAGGAACAGAAGACGAAAATATTAAGAAAATTAACGTTTCCGATGATTTTGTTAGAATAGTATCACGTAAAAGAAAAGTTAATATCATAGATGCACCATTAACATACATACCTCCAAGAGACCCAGATTGTGGCTATTTAACTATGATCAAAAATGGAACACGTTTAGTTAATGCTAGAATTTCTAGCGTAAATGGCTATGAATTTCATTTGCGATTACGGAACCAACGCTTTATTTGGGCTTCATGTCAAAGTGCGATTGATGCTGAAACACATAATTTTGTAGCGATACTGCCTAATCGTTTTAACAGTGTTATTAAGGAACATTTTTTTAATGCATATATTCTAAAAGAAAGACAATTTGTAACCTCTGTTGTTGTAGACCTGAATGCTCAATATCAAAGTATCATTCATCAACTATTCCCAAATGCTTAAATAATTATTGATCGTTTTCATTTAGTTTAACTGGCTGGTAAAGCCTTAGATTGTGTTCGTATAGATACTTTAAATCAGATAATTGATCATAAAAATAGAGAATATAAATCTTTAAAAACTCAGTTATTAGAAAACTATCAACCAAATAACAGTGAAATGGATACTGTAATAACCACTTTCATAAAGAATCCACATTATATTGAAAATATTTTTATCTTCAACTTATTAAAACGGTCCTATAGAAGGACTTAATCGAAAAATTAAAACACTTAAACGTAGCAGTTACGGTTTCGGAAACTGACATCATCTTTTTGAAAGAATTTTATTAATTCATAACTAAAAAAAGGAAATCCTTTTGGATTTCCCTTAATTAGATTAGACGTTTATTGTCTCACCATCACTATTTGACGCAGACCCAATTTAATCTACGCTTTTGATTATAAACAAAAGCCCTAATGTAATTCCCCATTCTATTACCAATATAATAATCAGTTCCCACAAAGGAATTATAGTTAATAACAAAAATGCACCACCTGGGAGTGAAAGTACTAATATACTCACTGTAATAATAAAAAAATATTTCCAAAAACGTTTTAAATATCTATTAGGCATTATAGCTAGGATTATTAACAATAAAAATGTTAATAATCCCATGACCACTGCCAAATCGTCCCATAATGTGCCTCCAAAATAATATGAAAATGGCGCTAATTTTCCATGTATTACTATACTTGGATAAATGAGACCACCATAACATAATCCACTAAAAAGAAGTAGTCCCCGAAGTATCCATCCGCTTGCTTCTTTAATTACTTTCATTTTAAAACCCCTCTCTCAGATTATTATGATGTTATTTTATGAATATCATTTGGCTTGAACGGACTACTAAAATTGCCAAGCAATCCATAATGTTTCTTTTTTCTATATGCCTCAACATGAGCACCCTTTTTGTATATTGCTGAAAAAAATCTTTCTTGCTCGCATGCTTTGCTTTGTCATCTTATGCAATCATTTCAGTAAGAGTAGTTTTAGCACCCGGCTTAACTTGATTTTCATATACAGGCCAAATAGATGAACTACACAAATCATAAAACTCTTGATAGTTCATATCCTATTGCTTAATTTTACCCTCTTTGACTCCTATATTATATGCTTTAGTTATATCACGGCTCATAAATGTATCCTGAGCATAAATATGATTAGGTACTAATAATACTGAACAAAACTTCATTAAAATAGCTATTACTTTAATACTTTTTCATTAACAACAATCTAACGCTATCATAATTTTAATGTTACTTCAAATAATTTAACTATAATATTAATCTAAGTTAATACTTTAAAAACTTAAAAAAGCCAGCCTCTTAAATTAATACTTTTTTCCGTAATGCACAAAAAGAATTAAAAAATTGATAAAAATATATCTATATGTTATTGAAAATATTAATTATAAACTTTAATTAGAAATCGAAAACTTATAATTTCTGCCCCTTTTCTGCCCCTTTTAGCGACTTTAATGCGACTTTTTGAAGCAAGGTTCAATTATATAGGTCTACCAAATTTTTAGACAAATAAAAAAGCCTTGATTACCAAGGCTTTTCAACGTCAATCTAACGGCGAGCTTCTTTAATACGAGCAGCTTTACCATTAAGGGCACGTAAGTAGTACAATTTAGCACGACGAACACGACCATGACGGATAACTTCAATTTTAGCAACACGAGGTGAATGCAATGGGAAAGTACGTTCAACACCGACACCGTTACTAATTTTACGAACAGTGTAACTTGAACTAATACCTTTACCACGGCGTTTTAAAACGACACCTTCGAAAAGTTGGATACGTTCACGTGTGCCTTCAACAACACGGGCGTGAACTCGAACAGTATCACCTGGGCGGAACTCAGGAATATCTGTACGTAATTGTGCTTCTGTAAGTTTTGCGATCATTGGACTCATAATTTGGATCTCCTTTTCAACAGAAATTCATTCACATTCACTATGCCAGCGGAATATCGTAATTTTATGTGGCTTTTAACCACTTTTAAAATTGTATCATATTACTTTATAGGCGTAAAGGTTATTTCCTTTACTTTCCAGATTTTATGTCAGCTAACCATTCAACTTGTTGTTTAGATAATTGAATATCTTTCAACAAATCTGGTCTTCTCTCAAATGTTCGTCTCAATGATTCTTTTTGACGCCATTCATCGATTAATTTATGATTCCCATTTGTTAGAACTTCAGGAACTTTCATCCCTCTAAAATCAGCTGGCCGTGTATATTGCGGATATTCTAACAAGCCGTTTGAAAATGAATCTCCGGGAGCAGATTCTTTATTGCCTAAAACTTCAGGTAACAATCGAACAGTCGCATCAATCATGACCATGGCTCCTAGTTCCCCACCCGTTAAAATGTAATCACCAAGTGAAACCTCATCAGTTACAAGTTCGCGGATACGTTCATCATAGCCTTCATAGTGACCACAAATAAATGTTAGATGTTCTTCTTTCGCAAATTCTTCAGCCACATTTTGGTCAAATTTACGTCCTGCTGGATCTAAAAGGATAACTTTACCTTTTGTGTCAGATTCCTTTTGAACAGCTTCTAAAGTGTCAAAAACTGGCTGTGCTTGTAATAACATACCTGCACCACCACCATATGGGTAATCGTCCACATGATTTTGTTTATCAGTTGTAAAATCTCTAAAATTAGTAATTTTTAAATCAAGAACGTCCTTATCAATTGCCTTACCAACAATTGATTGTTTCATGGGACCATCAAACATTTCTGGAAATAAACTCAAAACATCAATTTTCATATTTAGTCGTCCAATCCTTCTAAAAGTTCAACCGTTACAATATTGTTATCAATATCGACAGTTTTTATAACATCTTTAATAACTGGTAACAATAAATCACCCTGTCCCTGACGCTTAACAACCCAAACGTCATTAGCTCCTGGGCTTAAAATTTCATAAATAGAGCCAATTTTTTCTTCATTTTCATTTTGGACATCTAAGCCGATAATTTGATGGTAATAGTAATTACCTTCTTCTAATTCCCGAAGACCTTTATCAGCGACTTTAAGATCTAATCCTTTATACTTCTCAACCAGGTTAATATCTTGTAATCCTTCAAACGTCACGAGTTCAAAATTTTTATGATGTCTATAGGTCATAACCGTTAACGAAATAACTTGTTTTCCGCTCTTATCAAACAGATACAAGACGGTTCCCTTTTTAAAACGCTCAGAAACGAAGTCAGTTGTAGCCATAACTCTAACTTCTCCTTTGATTCCATGAGTATTGACGATTGTTCCTACTTGATAATAATCCATATTTACTCCTTTTTATTGTAAAATAAAAACTCCCAAACAAAACATTGCTGCTTCATTCAAGAGTTACTATTTTAATCTAATATGTTTAGACGCACTCGTTTCGAACTTGTTAAACGCACACCATAGATTATTGTTCTAATAGCTTGCGCAACTTGTCCGTGCTTCCCAATAATACGGCCAATATCATCTGAATTCACAGATAATTCAAAATAGACATAATGATCATCTTGTTTCTGTCCTATTTGGACATCATCAGGATTTTCAACAAGCGGTTTGACAATTGTTAAAATTAAACTTGTCACTTCTGCTTCAGTCATTTAATCGTCCTTATTTTTTAGAGAATTTAGCTTCATGGAATTTCTTCATGATGCCTGCATTTGAAAGAATGTTACGTACAGTATCTGATGGTTGTGCACCATTGTTCAACCAGTTTAAAATACTTTCTTCTTCAAGTGTTACTGTTTGTGGTTCTGTTAATGGGTTGTAAGTACCAACGTTTTCGATGAAACGGCCATCACGTGGTGAACGTGAATCAGCTACAACGACACGGTAGAACGGTCTCTTTTTAGAACCCATACGTTTTAAACGAATTTTTACTGACATTAATATACACCTCCTGATATCTACTTCAACAATAATTAATATACCAGTTATTTATCAGCTTGTAAAGGTTTTTTTCTTGACAGTTAAAATAAATTATCAAAATGTCCCTTAAGCCATACCAGTATTGGTTATTTAATGATTATTTTCTAGAGTTTTTATTTTTCTTCATACGTTTTTTCTTGTTTTTCTTGTTCTTACGAACCATAGAATTCATAGACATCTTAGCTAAGCGACCTGTTACGCCCTTGCCAAGCATCCCTTCCATACCTTCAAAATTACCGCTATTCATTTTCTTCATCATTTTCTTCATTTCGCCAAATTGCTTAATCATTCGGTTAACTTCAACAATTGGACGACCTGCACCAGCAGCAATACGTCGTCGACGACTGGGGTTCAAGATGTCTGGATTTTCGCGTTCTTTAGGTGTCATTGAGTATACTGTCGCACGCATATGGTCAATATCCTTGGGATCCATTTTAACATTCTTCATAGCTGGATTATTAGCCATCCCTGGAATCATCTTCATAATATCTTCCATAGGACCCATTTTTTGTAATTGATCCATTTGACTTAAAAAATCATTAAAATCAAATGTATTTTCTTGAAATTTTTCAGCCATTTTAGCTGATTCATTTTCATCAAAATCTTGTTGTGCTTTTTCAATCAGCGTGAGCATATCACCCATGCCTAAAATTCTTGATGCCATACGATCTGGATAGAATACGTCCAAATCAGTTAATTTTTCACCTTGTCCGATAAATTTAATTGGTTTACCCGTCACTGAACGAATTGATAACGCAGCACCACCACGAGTGTCACCATCTAATTTAGTTAAGACGACACCAGTAACATCTAATTGTTCATTAAAGCCTTTAGCAACATCTACCGCACTTTGTCCAGTCATTGAATCAACAGTCAAAAGAATTTCATTTGGGTTCGCTAAGGCCTTAATTTGAGCTAATTCGTCCATTAGCGTTTCATCAATTTGTAAACGACCAGCTGTATCAATAATAATGTAATCATTTTTATTTTCTGCAGCTTGTGCTAAACCTTGTCGAACAATTTCAACAGGGTTTACTTTTGTACCCAATTCAAAAACAGGTATTTCCAAATCTCGACCTAAAACTTGTAATTGGTCGATAGCAGCTGGACGATAAATATCGGCTGCTATCATTAAAGGTCTCGCATTTTCTTCTTTTTTTAATGTTAAAGCAAGTTTACCAGCTGTGGTTGTTTTACCAGCCCCTTGTAAACCAACCATCATAATAATTGTTGGTATTTTAGATGACTTGTTCAATGGAACAGCTGTTTCACCCATGACTTTAGTTAATTCTTCATTTACAATTTTGACGATTTGTTGTGATGACGTTAAACTCTCAAGTACTTCCGCACCAATTGCACGTTCACGAACAACCTTAACGAACTCTTTAACCACTGTAAAGTTAACATCGGCTTCAAGTAAGGCTAAGCGAATTTCACGCATAACCTCTTTTAAATCAGTTTCAGATATTTTACCTTTGCGACGGAGTTTCGTCATCGCATTTTGTAATCTTTCTGTTAATCCTTCAAATGCCATTTTTAACTACCTACCCTTACTCTTCGTCTAATTCTTCTAATTGATTAATTAGATCGGTTAATTTTTGATCCTCTTTATAAGTACTATCTGTGTATTGCTTAATTTGGTCTAATTTTTCATTACGTTGAATAAAATTATGATACAAATTCAACTTATCTTCATAATCTTCTAAAATTTTTTCTGTTCGTTTGATATTATCATAAACGGCTTGCCGACTAACATCAAAATTGTCCGCAATCTCACCAAGTGAAAAATCATCACCATAGTACATGGCCATATATTCAGCCTGTTTTTTAGTTAATAATGACTCATAAAATTCAAACAATGCATTTACTCGATTTGTTTTATCAATCGCCACTAAAAAAACTCCTTCGTTTTTGTTTCATTCAGTCCTACTTAGAAGGGTACCGATTTTAGCCCTAAACGTCAATAGCAAAAAGAAGTCCGATTAGTTTAATCTGACTTCTAAGATTATTCTTCTGTTGATTCAGGTTGTTCTTGAATAAGTCCTTTAAACAAACCATAAATGAAATCTTCTGCATTAAAATCACGTAAGTCATCCATTTGCTCACCTAATCCAGCAAGTTTTACTGGTAAATGCATTTCATTACGAATGGCTAACACGATACCACCACGAGCAGTTCCATCTAGCTTAGTTAATACAATACCACTCACATCAGTTGTTTCTTTAAATTGTTTAGCTTGGATTAAAGCATTTTGACCCATTGTTGCATCCAAAACAAGTAAAACTTCATGAGGTGCATCTGGAATTTCTCGAGAAATGATTCGTTTAATTTTATCTAATTCATTCATCAAGTTAACTTTATTCTGCAAACGACCAGCTGTATCAACTAGTAAAATATCGTAATCTTCTTCTTTGGCACGTTTTACCGCGTCAAAAATAACAGAGGCTGGATCACTTTTTTCTGGTCCACGAACGATATCGACATCAACACGACGGCTCCATTCAGCAAGTTGTTCTATTGCACCCGCTCTAAATGTATCTCCAGCAGCTAAGAGTACTTTTTTGCCTTCTTCATGATAACGGTGTGCTAGTTTCCCAATAGTTGTTGTTTTACCAACGCCATTAACACCAACAAATAAAATAACAGTTGGACCTGATTCAGCTTGCGCAATAGAATTATCTTCGTCTTTACCCTCTGATTCATACAAATCTACCAATTTTTCAATAATTGCTGCAGAAACAGCATCTGGATTGCTTACATTTCTTAATTTAACTTCTTCTTGTAACTCACGGCTAATTTTCATAGCCGTTTCAAATCCAACATCAGCTTCAATTAAAGTTTCTTCTAACTCTTCAAAAAAATCTTCATCGACTGTTCTAAAATTAGCAAACAGTGAGTTTAAGCGTTGTCCAAAGGTTTTTCTTGATTTTTCAAGGCCTTTATCATATTTTTCTTGTTCAGATGATTCTGGTTCTTCACCTGTAAAAGCTTGCTTAATTCTACTAAATATTCCCATCTGTAGCGCCTCCTAATCTTTTATTAGTATATCAAACCGTTTTGTCTAATGATACCGAAACCATTTTAGAGATACCAGACTCTTGCATTGTAACACCATACAAAATATTAGCTTCAACCATTGTTCCATTTCGATGCGTTATCACAATAAATTGCGTTTCTTGATGAAATGATTTTAGATAACTAGCAAATCGAGCTACATTTGCATCGTCAAGCGCAGCTTCTGCTTCATCCAAGATACAAAAAGGAACTGGTTTTACTCTTAAAATAGCAAATAGTAGCGTAATTGCGGTCAAAGCTTGTTCTCCGCCAGAAAGTAAACTCAAACTTTGAACTTTTTTACCAGGCGGCTGCGCTAGAATATCAATTCCAGTTGTTAAAAGATTTTCTGGATCAGTTAATTCTAATCTAGCTTTACCACCACCAAACATAACAGGGAATATCTCCTCAAATTTCTTAGAGATATCAATAAAACTAGCTTTAAATCTTTTTTCAACTTCAGTATCCATATCCATCATAGTTTTCTTTAATTGTTCATCGGCTTCTAATAAATCATTTTGTTGGTCTAATAAGAATGAGTAACGTTCATTAACTCTTTCAAATTCATCAATCGAGGCCACATTAACCTCACCAATTTCTTTTAGCCCTTTTCTCAATAATTTTTGTTGCGCCAAAATTTGTTCAAGAGGTTGCTGACTTTCTAATTTTTCAGCCTCTTCAAAAGTCTGTTGAAAATCACTAGCTAGCTTAGCTAGAAACTCATCAAGCGACTCATTAAGTTGTTGTTGTTGATTTTCAGCTTTGATTTTATCTGCAATAATATTTCTCTGCAACTCAGATAAACGAGATAAATGGCTATTTTCTTCAGTTAAAGTTTGATTAATATTAGTTCTGTTCTTTTTAAAATCAGCTAACTTTAAATCGGCTTCTTCTGCTTGCCTTTGAAATTCTTGTAATTCTTTTTGGATATCTTTTTCTTTCACCTGACTATTTTCGGTATTTCTGAGTAAGTCTTGATGTTGTTGATTTATCAATGTAGCTTTATCAACTAATTCCTGAATATCGTTATTCAGCAGCATAACATTAGCGTGTTGCTGTTTTAATTGTTCTTGGAATACTAATAAACTTTCACGATGGTTTTGTTTCTTAACTTGTTGCTGCTGTTCAAATTGATTACTATTTTTTAATTGTAAGTCAATATCAGAAATATCATTATTTGCTACTTGTATTTGTCGTGCTAATTCAATAATTTTTTGTTCATTGTCTTTAAATTTTATTTGGTTATTAATTTTATCAGTTTGATTTTTTTCAAATTCATCATATTTTTCAGTCGTTTTAAGTTCTTGCTGTTCTAAAATTAACCGACTAGTTGTTAATTTAGATTGTGTTGTTTGATATTGACTTTTTAAATCAACAACAATCAATTCAAGCGACTCGATCATTTCTTTTTGCTTTTCAACAGTCACTCTAGCTTCATTGCCACGAACTTCACGAGCCTCTAATTCTTGTTGCATTTTTTGGATACTTTCATCTAATTGTAGAATAGTTTGCTTCTGATTTAACAATCCACTGGTATGTTGCTGTTTACCACCAGTTATTGCACCACCTGCATTTATTACTTCTCCAGTCCGTGTGACAACTTTAACTCGATGATTCAAATCACGACTAACTTTAATTGCCGTATCCATATCTTCAACGATAATTGTTGTCCCTAGCAAATACTGACTAATTTCAATAAATTGAGGTTCAACTTTAATTAACTCTGACGCAATACCGATGACTCCTTCATACTTTAAGACGAAACGTTGTGCATCACCGATAGAACGTCCCTTAATAGCTGAAATAGGCAAAAATGTTGCCCGACCAAATTTATTATCCGTTAAAAATTTAATTGCATTCTTTGCAACAGACTCTTCTTGCACAACTACCTGTTGTAATTGCGCACCCAATGCTGTCTCTATTGCTTGATTAATTTCCTTTGGGACCGTAATTAATTCTGCCACTGAACCATATAAACCAGGAAACTTATTTTTTTCTTTTAAAATTGCTTTAACGCCTTGATAATAGCCGTTATAACTATTTTGCGTCAAAAGTAGATTATCCTTTTTATTTTTCGCCTGTACTAAAACGTTTGATGCTTCAAACCATCTACGTTGCTGTGCCTCGTAAGAATCGTTATTTTTTTTCAAGGCAATCTTTAATTTAGCTAATTCTTTTTCTTCATTAATTAATTTATTATCAATCAAATTAAATTCAGTTTTTTTAGTTTTAAAATCGTTTTTTGCTTGTGTTAAATACTCTTGTTCAGTAGCTAATAAGTCATCATTAACCTTAGCCTGTGAATCAAAATTTAATGTTTTTTGTAAAAACTCATTCTCACTTTGTAATCGTGTACGTTGTTGAATAGTATCATTAACAACGCGCCTTAATTCTTTTGAACGATCTTGTCCAGAAATATCCGCTGTTTCTAACGTTTTATCAATCGCTTCAATAAACATGTTCTCATCAGTAATATTTTTCTGTAAAGCTAATGACCGCTTATCTAAATTAGCTAATGACTCTTGTTTCAAAATAATTTGTTCATTCACCGATTCTTGTTCTTTTTTTAATTCTGTTATTTTTTGCTTTTCAAAATCTTTTTTTTGAGTTGATATATTACTTTGACCCATCAACCGTTCTTTATTAATTGTTAAATCTAATAGTTTGTTTTGTGTATGATCAATCATTTTTTCAATATTCTCTAGTTCTGAGCGATAACCTGCAATTTCATGTTCTTTTACAGTGACCTTAGTCTTATAATCACTATCCATTTCAAGTAACTTATCTAACGAATGTGTGACATCCCTTTTTAGTTGCGATTGCCTTTTAATTTCTTTAACCAACCGACTAAGTTCTAACTCATCAAATTGCTTTTTTTGAGATAAATAATCCTTTGCCAAACTACTTTGCTCACGTAAAGGTTCAACTTGTCCTTTAAGTTCAAAAATAATATCAGAAACCCGGTTAAGATGACCTTTTGTTTCTTCTAATTGGCGAGTGGCAATATTTTTTTCTTGTTTATATTTTAAAACACCAGCAACTTCTTCAATAATCGAACGTCTGTCTTCGGGCTTACTATTAAAAATTTCAGCAACTCTACCCTGAGAAATGATTGAAAATGACTCTTTTCCAAGACCAGTATCCATGAATAGATTGGTTATATCTTTAAGACGACACTGCTTTTGATTAATTAAAAACTCGCTGACACCATCTCTAAATAATCGTCTTGTAACGGTTATTTTTTCAGGATTATCTTGAATATAAAAATCAGAATTATCAAAAATAATACTAACTTCAGCACGATTAACTGCTGATCTGTTCCCTGAACCAGCAAATATAACGTCAGGCATTTTATTTCCACGTAAATTTTTGGCTGATTGTTCACCAAGTACCCAGCGAATTGCTTCAATAATATTACTTTTACCGCTACCGTTAGGACCGACAATACCAGTCATCCCGTCTTTAAATTCAATTGTTGTTTTGTCTGCAAATGATTTAAAACCATTAATGACTAAAGACTCTAATTTCATCCGTCACTAACCCCCTGAACATTTTTACTTTCTGAGTAATCCTAATGCATTACTTGCTGCTTGTTGTTCTGCAACTTTTTTAGAATGTCCTGCCCCTTGTCCAATGATTTTGCCATCAGCACTGACAGACATAACATATTGTCTGTCATGCTCTGGACCAAGGTCATCAACAACATCATAGGTAATGACAACATCACCATCTTTTTGTAAAAACTCTTGTAGCGACGTTTTATAATCCATAACATGGTCAAACCAGCCTAAGTCTAATTTTGGAAAAATAACTTTCCTGATAAATGTTTCAACAGCTAATTTACCTTGATCTTGATAAAGCGCTCCTACAAAAGATTCAAAAATATCACATAATAACGCAGGTCTTTGACGTGCATTTGATTTTTCTTCACCTTTACCTAAACGAATAAATTCATCAAATCGGCATTCTTTAGCAAATGCGCTGAAACTCTCTTCACATACCATTGCAGCTCTTAGACGCGTTAATTTCCCTTGTGGCAGCATTGTATACCGCTGATATAAATATTCTGAAACTGTTAATTGTAAAACAGCGTCTCCTAAAAATTCAATTCGTTCATAAAATTTTAAATTTTCTTTGGGATGTTCATTTACATATGATGCCTGTGTGAATGCTTCATCTAATAAATCCGTATTCACAAATTTAATATTAAAATCTTCTGCTAACATTTCATTTAAACCTTTAATCATTATTATCCTCCGTTATTATCATTATTGCTCTTACAATTATACCTGTTTTAATCACTAAAAGGTACTCCATACAAAAAAAGCGCTGACAAATATCATTGTCTAACGCTTTTAATGAACGATTTAATATACGTGTTGAATTATTATTTTTGGTTAGCTTTAATAAAAGTGACAACGTCTCCGACAGTTGTTAAACTTTCTGCATCTTCATCAGAAATTTCTGCACCAAATGTATCTTCAAGTTCTAAAACGAACTCAACAACATCAATTGAATCTGCATCTAAATCCTTTTTAAAATCTAAGTCATTCGTAATTTTTTCTACTGGCAAATCAAAATGTTCGTCTATAATTTTAACAATTTTTCCAAAAATTTCTTCTTCTGTCATTCCAATAGCCTCCTTTTGAATCATGACGTAATTTTAACCATTTTTCAGAGAAATGTCTAGTTAATTTTATTTTCACTAGTTTCCTTTTCAAAATAGTTAACAATATTAGGTACTACATCTGTATTAACCATATCATTGATTTGGTTAATTGTGTAATAAACAACTTCAGCCTTACTTGATCCATGTGATTTTACAACTGGTGCTTTAATACCTAGTAAAACCGCACCGCCATACTTAGGTGAATCCATTTTATTCTTCAATTGTTTTAAACTTGGTTTCAGTAAAAGTGCACCAATTTTAGCACGCAAGCCACCACTCATAATGGCACTTCTGAGTAATGAAAACATTCCTAAAGCTGTCCCTTCAACGGATTTTAAAACAGCATTACCTGTAAATCCGTCAGAAACAACAATATCAGCTTTACCAGAAAGCAAATCATTAGATTCAATATTACCCACAAAATTTAATTCGGTATCGTTTTGTAATAATTGGTACGCTTCTTGCGTCACTTTGTTGCCTTTATGTGGTTCTGTCCCATTATTTAATAAACCAATTTTAGGATTACTAATATGGCGAACATTTTTAGCGTAATAGTTACCTAAGACAGCATATTGATGCAAGTGTTCAGGTTTACTATCCGCATTGGCTCCAGCATCTAATAAATTTACAGTATTATCACTAGAAATAACTGGCAATGTTGCTAATAAACCAGGTCGTGGAATACCCTTAATACGGCCAATTATAAACAAACCAGCAGCAAGTAGTGCCCCTGTATTACCGCATGAAAATACGGCATCATTCTCACCATCTTTAACAGATTGAGCTGCTAAGACCATTGATGCTTTTTTCTTTGAACGAATTGCCTTAACTGGTTCATCATTCCCATCAATTTCCTCATCCGTGTGAACAATTGTGATATTTTTATCATCTTTTAAGAATTCACGAATTCTTTTTTCATCTCCGTACAACGTAAATTGAATGGTGCTATCTTCGTCTCTAGCACGTTCAACGCCCTCGACGATTGATTGCGGTGCAAAATCGCCGCCCATTGCATCAACTGCTAACTTCATAATTATATTCTCCTAACTTATTTAATCGAATTTTAAATCTGTATTTTGATGGTTTTTTAAATAATCGTTTAGTGGTTTAAATTCAGGATTACTTTCAAAGTCATCTCTAAAAACTATTTCGTGCGCTTCTTGTTGGGCCACTTGTAATGCATTGATATCACCTATGGGATCACCGATTTTAAAATCAGGTATTCCAGATTGCTTACGGCCTAATACATCGCCAGCACCTCGCAACTCTAAATCTTTTTGCGAAATGACGAAACCGTCTGTTGTCTCTGTCATAATTTGCATGCGCTGTCTTCCAAAATCATTTTTAGGATCAGCAATTAAAATACAATAAGATGCTTTCTTACCACGGCCAACCCGACCTCGTAATTGATGTAATTGCGCTAACCCAAACCGTTCAGCATTATGAATCATCATCACAGTAGCATTAGGTACATCAACGCCGACTTCGATAACCGTTGTTGAAACCAATATTTGATATTTATTGGCCTTAAAATCGGCCATAATCTGATCCTTTTCATCATTCTTCATTTTGCCATGCAGTAATCCAACTTTATATTTTGGCTCAAATATTTCTTTCATATTTTCGTATAAAGCTAATGCATTTTTTAAATCTAGTGTTTCAGATTCATCAATTAGTGGTGTAATAATATAAGCTTGTGAGCCTTGAATCAACTGTTCTTTAATGAGATCGATTCCTTTACCTACTTGAGAACTCTTTAACCAAGATGTCGAAATAGGTTGGCGTCCTGCAGGTAGTTCATTAATCGTAGAAACATCCATTTCGCCATAAGCAGTGATTGCTAGCGTCCTAGGGATTGGCGTGGCCGTCATTGCTAAAACGTCCGGTTCAGCCCCCTTCTCTCTTAAAATGCGACGTTGATTCACACCAAATCGGTGTTGCTCATCAGTAATAACTAATCCAACGCGACTGAATGACACATCAGGTTGAATAATCGCATGTGTTCCAATAATTAAATTAACCTCACCTGATTCAAGATGTGCTAATAGTTCACGTCTAGCTTTAACTTTCATTGACCCAGTTAAAAGTGCAACATTAACTGGGAAATCTGCGAATAAGGTAGCCATGTTATTGGCATGTTGTTCAGCTAATATTTCTGTTGGCGCCATTAAAACGGCTTGATAGCCCGCCGTAATAGCCGCGTACATCACAATTGCTGCAACAATTGTTTTACCTGATCCAACATCACCTTGAAGTAATCGATTCATATGGATTGGTTGTTTCATGTCTGAACAAATTTCATTAACGACTCTTTTTTGAGCTGCCGTTAATTCAAATGGTAACGTCTGAATGAATTTTTTCAATTCATTATTTTGATAGTTAATTTTAATACCATCATTTTTAGTATCATTTCTTTTAATATACTGTAATTTCAATTGAAATAAAAAGAACTCTTCAAAAATAGCCGTCCGTTTGGCATCATGAAAATCTTTTTCATCCTGTGGAAAGTGAATATCATGTAACATCGTCTTACAATCAATTAAACGATACTTTTTAATCAGGTCATTTGGTAATATTGAATCAATTTGATTCGCATATTGCTCAAATGCTTGTGTAATTAACTGTCGAATTGCCGATTGATGAATATCTTTGGAAGAACGATATATCGCTGATAACCTATCATCATTTTGCTTCGTCAATAACTTCATCCCAGATAAACTTTTTCTTTTATCATCCCATTTACCATACACAGCTACTTCTTTACCAATCTCAAATTGTTTTTGCAAAAAAGGCTGATTAAAAAAACTAACGGTTATATTATCACTATCAATTAGTAATCTAACGTTTAACAGATTTCTTTTCTGACCAAACCGAATTAAAACTGGTTCAGAAGAGACAATTCCTTTTAGAGTTACTTTTTCTTGATCAGTAATTTCAGATAATTTTTTTGCTTTTAAATCGTCATAACGATACGGATAAAATGTTAATAAATCTATGATTGTATTAATTCCTAATTGATTAAGTGCAGTCAATTTTTTAGGCCCAACACCAGTTAAAACACTAACTGAATCATTCAATGATGACATTATGATACCTCACTTTCTACGGAATATAAAAAGCAGGAGAGAACATAGTCTCATCCCACCTTTACTTTTTACTATTTATTCAACTGAAATTAGGTATGGATAGACCGGTTGGTCTCCTTCGTGAATTTCGACTTCTAAATCTTCATCAATTTCATAAATGGCTTCTTCGATTTCTTTAGCTTCGTCCTCAGAACCGTCTTCACCCACAATAATTGTGATAATTTCGCTGTCTTCATCCAACATTTCTTTAGTCATTTCAATTGCAACTTTTTTACGATCATTATCGGTTACTTTGATGCTACCATCAATAATACCCATATAATTATCTTTTTTAATCTCAATACCTTCAATTGTTGTATCTCTAACTGCAATTGTTACTTGACCAGAAGTTACTGTATCCAAGTTTTCAATCATAGCATCTTTGTTTTCTTCTAATGTACTATCAATATTAAAACCAAGCATTGCTGTCATTCCTTGAGCGATTGTACGACTTGGTACAACAACTGTTGGAACTGTTGAAACTTCAACAGCTTGTTCAGCAGCTAAGAAAATATTTTTATTATTAGGTAAAATAATCACATTTTTAGCTTTAGTTGCTTCAATTGCCTTAACAATATCTTCCGTACTTGGATTCATTGTTTGACCACCACTTAAAATATAAGAAACGCCTAAACTTTTGAAAAGTGTCGCAACACCAGAACCAGATGAAATTGAAATAACTGCAATTTCGCTAGGTACTGCAGTTTCACTTGTTTCTTCAGTCTCTTCTTCATCATTTTCCAAAATTGTCTCATGTTGTTGACGCATATTATCAACCTTAACTTTGATTAATGAACCATAATGTTGACCATAAGTCATCACTTCACCAGGATTTTCTGTATGTACGTGAACTTTAACAACTTCATCATCGGCCACAACAAGAAGAGAATCACCAATTTCACTTAAATGATTTCTAAATTCATCATAATCAAATTTACGATCAACTAAACGACCAGCACCCAATTTAAGCATGATTTCTGTACAATAACCAAATTTAATATCTTCAGTACTTAATTTACTTTGAACACTCTGATGGTGACTGGCATTAACCATTTCATCCATTTCTTTTTCATTTGGTTTGTATTCTTCACTAATTGTTTCCTTACCAGTTAAGGCATCAAAGAAACCTTCATAAACAAATGTTAATCCTTGACCACCTGAATCAACAACACCAACCTCTTTTAAAACAGGTAATAAATCCGGTGTTGTTGCTAATGCTTTTTTAGCAGCTACATAAGTTGCTTCCATAACGACGATAACATCATCGCTCTCAGAGGCAGCTTTATTTGCAGCCTTAGCGGCTTCTCTTGCAACTGTTAAAATAGTTCCTTCAGTTGGTTTCATAACGGCTTTATACGCGACTTCTACGCCACCTGTCAAAGCATCTGACAAATCAGTAGCAGTTAAAACCTCTTTAGCTTGGATCCGTTTATAAAAGCCTCTAAAAATTTGTGATAAAATAACGCCTGAGTTGCCTCGAGCACCCATCAGTAAACCTTTAGCTAAAATCGAAGATAGTTCACCAACATGTTCAGAAGGTGAATCTTGAACATACTTTGCCCCACTTGCGAACGAAAGGTTCATATTTGTACCTGTATCACCATCTGGCACTGGAAATACATTCAATGAATTAATAAATTCGGCATTTTTAGCCAATCGTTGTGAGCTAATTTGGACCATTTTTCTAAATTCTTGGTCCGTAATTTTCGTAACAGTCACTTCTTTTTCCTCCTTGGTCACTACTAAAATAGCTAGTTACTAATCGCCTAGTACGCGAACGCCTTGTACTAACACGTTAACTGAATTAGCAGATACACCTAGCATTGTTTCTAAATTATACTTCACTTTTTCTTGAACATTACGACAAACTTCAGATATTTTTGTGCCATAGCCAACAATAATGTAGACATCAATAGCAACACCATTATCTTCCTGGCGAACAACAACACCTCTAGAATAATTATCTCTTCTTAAAATTTCATTCACATTGTCACGAATTTGGTTTTTACTTGCCATTCCGACAATCCCAAAAATTTCAGTTGCGGCACCGCCGACAACTGTCGCAATAACTTCATTATCAATATCAATCGTACCGAATTGCGTTTTGATCTTAACAGCCATAAGAATAGCCTCCTTATATTTTCACACAATCAATAAGAGTATTTTATCATAGGATATGGTAGAATAAAAGAAAAATAGCATCTAAGAAAATTCTATTCCCCTACCTTCGGGAATTTCAAGCTGTCAAGCAAATTTACTTGAAAGAAAAGTATTGCATTATATGGCTAAATATGATATTTTTGTTTAGGTAAGTAAGCATAGCTTTGCTTTTTAAGTGAATTGCAGAGGAGGATATGAATATGGCAAAAGATTTTATTACAGGACGTAAGACTACTTTCGGTAAGAAACGTTCTCATGCATTGAACCAAACAAACCGTAGCTGGAAACCTAATTTACAAAAAGTTCGCATCTTAGTTGATGGTAAACCTAAAAGAGTTTATGTATCTGCTCGCGCTTTAAAGTCAGGTAAAGTTACCCGTGTTTAATTCAATTTAAAAAGACTCAGCATTTATGCTAAGTCTTTTTTTTTGCTCTATTTTTCGTCATCACGACTTTGAATCACAATAATAATACCAGATTCAAAACTAAACTCACCTGTATCCCCCATAAATTCATTACTTGCTAATGAAATCGGGTTCACAAAATTAATTTGATTCAATGTATACTTCTCATCTATTAAACTCAATTTTTTAACTGGTGACAGTGGAATAAATGCAAGATATTTTTTATCATCTTCTTTTATTAACTGATACTTACCAGATTTAAAGAATCGAATTGAATTTTGTTTATCAACTAAACAAATTTTTTCAAACATTGTATTAAATGGCTCTCTAAAAATAAAAAACAAATTAGCCAATAAATGATCAATTCGACCACCTGTAGCGCCATAAATCGTCACTGAATCAAACTCAAATTCAGATATGGCTTCTCTCAAAGCAAATTCAGTATCTGTATCATCTTTTTCAGGATTAGCTATTTTAATTTTTTTACTATGATTAGATACTAAATTAAATTCACTTTCAGTCATTGAATCGAAATCACCAATCGATAGCTCAGGTGTAATACCTAGTTTTATTAATCGCAATGCACCTCTGTCAACACCAATCCACGGTCCACGAACGTTACCATCCACTAATTCCTTAGGCCACTGTTCCTTAGGTCCACCGACTAAGATATTGAGTTTCATTTGGTTGCTTCTCTTAACTTATTAATTTGTTCAGTTGGATTATCACTATTGTAGATGTATGAACCAGCTACTGCGACTGTTGCACCACTATCAAGACATTCCTTAATCGTTTGATCATTAACACCACCATCAACTTCAATATCAAAATCATAATTTTGAACTTGTTTGATACGGTCTAATTGGTCAATTTTACGTTTCATTTCTGGAATAAATGATTGTCCCCCAAATCCAGGGTTAACAGTCATCACTAATACTTGATCAACAAGTGGCAAAATTTGTTTAATTGTCTCTAGGGATGTTCCTGGGTTAATAACCACTTCAGCTTTCACACCTAATTTTTTAATATGTTGAATAACACCAAAAATATGGGGAGTTGATTCAACATGAACCCCAATAATATCAGCACCTGCCGCAGCAAATTCTTCAATATAAGATTCTGGATTTTCTACCATCAAATGACAATCCAAAACCATTTTTGTTAATGGTCTAATTGCTTCAACGACGTTTGCACCAAAAGTTAAATTAGGCACAAAATGGCCATCCATAATATCAATATGTAAATATTCTGCACCAGCTTGATCAACAACTTTAATATCCTTTTCCAAGTTTGCAAAATTAGCGCTTAAAATAGAAGGTGATAATTTCATTTTGGTCATCTCATTTCTTATAGTTTGGTTTTTGATCAACAATTAATTGATTAAATTGTAAATAATTTTTGTACCGACTCTGTAATAAATTACCTTGTTCAAGTGCTGCTTTAACTGCACATTTAGGCTCCTTAATATGCAAACAACCTCTAAATTTACAGCCAACAGATAGTTCATTTAATTCTGGAAATAACTTTGGTAACTCTTCTTTTGACATATCAAATAAATCAAAAGAAGAAAATCCAGGTGTATCAGCAATTAGCCCACCTGCAATAGGCATTAATGTTACCTTACGAGTAGTATGTTTACCACGATGTAAGGCTTTTGATATCTCAGCCGTCTGCAACTCCAACTCTGGCATAATTTTATTTAGTAATGTTGATTTTCCTGCACCAGTCTGACCCATTACGACTGCAATTTTACCCGGAAAGGTATCTTGTAATTCTTTAACCACAACATCTTCATTTTTACCAAATGGAAAAAATGTTGGATAGATTTGACTATAAGCTTCAATAATACTGCTTATTTCAACTACTTTCTCTTCAGGAATTAAATCGCCCTTTGAAAAGTATAAGACTGGCTTAACATGATGCGATTCTAGCATAATTAATTGTCTATCTAATAGATTGCTTGAAAATGCTGGTTCAACACATGACGTTACAACAATTGCTTCATCAATATTAGCTACTGGTGGTCGAATTAAGCTGTTTTCTCGATCATGAATATTAAGAATATAGCCTTCTTTTTTATTTTCAGCTTTGAAGTCAACCCAATCGCCAACTAGTGGTGCCTGGTTAGAATTTCTAAAATTACCTCGAGCCCTTGTTCGATAAGTTTCGCCTTCGACATCAACGTCGTAAAAGCCACTTAATGATTGTCTAATCTGACCTGTTACCAATAAATTAACCTCCTTTAACTGGACTCATGTAACCGTTTTATATGATTAATTAAAAAATAGATTAGAAGTTTACCCTCTAATCTAATTTTACCACATCTTTTATTTAATTTTTAGTTACATTATCATTTTCCGCAATTACTTCACCATCACGCAAAATTTTATATTTTCCTGCTTTTCCAGAATCTAAAACAAATGATAATTTAAAATCAGTATCTTTTGTAATTGTTTTCCGTTCATAAATATCATCAATGTTATGTGTTTTGTCTTCAATATAAATTTCAATAGCATTTTCATCTGCTTTTGATTCTGAAGAACTTGAACTAGAGCTGGAACTATCATCTGACGACGAGTCTTTGTCCTCATCCGTATCTTTTTCTTCATCAACTGAACTTGAACTTTCTGACACAATTGATTTGAATGGAACAGATATAGTCCTGGTAAATTCATCAGTTGTGACTTTTTTTCCTTTAGAAATAACAACTGATAATCGATCACCTTTAGAAAAAGAGCTTCCTTCTGCTGGTGATTGTTTAATAACTTGACCTTTGTCAACTGAATCTGAGTAGGCCTCGCTAATTGTCAGATTACCACCTAATTCGCTTGTATAATCCTGAACACTTTTTCTTGTATATCCTGTTAAATCTCTAAGTGTATACACTTTAGGACCTGAACTAACTGTCAATGTAATCACTGTATCACTCGGAACTACCTTATCACCCGCTGTGACATCTTGCGCCATAATTTCATTTTCAGTCACAGATTCTGACTCTTCCGTTTCTTTTTCAACTTTAAAGCCATCATTTTCTAACGTTGTTTTAACATCCTCATAATTACTACCAACGTAATTCTCGATTGTTATCTTAGCTTTTCCCTTTGATACCATTACATCAACCTGATTTTTTTCTCGAATTATTTCATTCTTCTTAGGTGTTGAATTAATGATATTACCACTATCAACGGTTTCACTATTTGTTCGAGTAATTTTACCAAGTTTCAAATTTTTGTCTGCTAAATTTGATTTTGCTTCACTAACTGTCATTCCGCTTAAATCAGGGACCTTAACTTCTTTTGGTGAACTCATTGCAAGAATCGCACCACCCAGAATAAGAGCGACAAAAGCAAAAATGATTGCGCCGATAGTCCATTTTTTACGACGACTCATTTTCTTTTTCGTATCTTTTTTTACATCTGGTTCCTGATTCGGACTAAGTGTTTCTACAGTCTGCTTATCAAATACCGGCAATACTTTAGTTTCACCACTGATAACCTCTTCAGGCTGCCACTTTGCCACATTTTTTTTAGCCAAAGATTCTCGCAAAGCAATTGACATTTCTCCAGCAGATTGGAACCTATCTCGCGGTACTTTACTTGTTGCTTGTAAAACAACATTTTCAAGAGACTGCGGAATATTAGGATCAAATTCCCGAACAGATGGCACATCACTTTGAAAATGTTTTAGGGCAATTGAAACAGCTGTTTCACCTTCAAAAGGAACTCGCCCAGTTAACATTTCATACAAAATAATACCAAGCGAATAGATATCAGATTGTTTTGTTGCCATGCTACCTCTAGCCTGTTCTGGCGAAAGATAATGAACAGAACCCAATAAAGTATTAGTTTGTGTTAACGAATGATCAGCCAATGCCACAGCAATACCAAAATCTGTAATTTTAGCATTACCATCTGCATCTATTAAAATATTTTGTGGTTTTAAATCACGATGAATAATACTGTGATCATGTGCTACTTCTACAGCTGATAAAATTTGAGTCATAATATCAATCACAACTTGATATGGAATTGGGAACCTTTTTGCTATATATGTTTTTAAATCATGTCCCGGCACATATTCCATGACCATAAATTGCAGTCCGTCTACTTCACCGACATCATAAACATTCACAATATTTGGATGAACCAATTCAGTTGTTGCCAATGCCTCACGTTTAAAACGTCTAACAGTATCTTGATCATCCCTTAAATCGACTCGCAATACTTTAACAGCTACTGGTCGATCCAAAATTAAATCAGTCGCAAGATAGACATTTGCCATGCCACCTTCGCCTAATGAATTTATTATTTTATAACGTTCATTAAAAATTGTATCAGGTTTCATTACACTATCCCCCGATCATTGCTAACCAGGAGTGCGGTAATGTTATCTAATCCGCCTGCCTTATTGGCCAATCTAATTAATTCCGAGCCTTTTTCTTCAACAGTTGTAGTATTTTTTAAGACCGTCTTGATTTCATCATCAGAGACCATATTAGTTAAGCCATCTGTGCATAATAATAATAAATCACCCGACTCAGAATCATTAACCGCAATATCAGCATCAGCATCTGACGAGATACCTAAACTTCTTGTAATCATATTCTTTTGCGGATAATTTTTAGCATCTTCTACGGTTAGTTCGCCACGCTTAATTAATTCATTCACTACTGAATGATCTTCAGTTAATTGATAAAGTTCTTTGTCACGTAATAAGTATCCTCGGCTATCACCAATATTGGCAACAATATATTTTTCTTCAAAGAATATGGCACATACCATTGTTGTGCCCATACCTGAAAGATCTTCATATTGATTAGACTTTTCAATAATTTGTTTATTTTCCATCTCTACTTCTTTGGTTATCCATTTAATTGCATCACTGGGCTGGCTAAAATTAGTTCCTTCAAATCGAAATCCCATGTGTGAAACGGCCATTTCTGAAGCAACATCTCCGCCCAAATGACCACCGATACCATCTGCAACCATCACAAAAGAAATACCACTTTTATTGTGAAAGACACCGACGTAATCTTCATTATTTTCTCTGACACTACCTACATCTGTTTGATAGGCAACTTTCATTCTTACACCTCGAGTCTAAAGTTGTTTTTCTAAACATGTAATGAAAAATCCATCTGAATGATAATCATCCGGATAAATAGTTAATTCTTTATCGTCTCTATTTTCTTTTAATGCCAAAGCAGTTGGCGTTTCAATCACTTTAAATTCAGGATGAGTTTCAACAAACTGGTTAACAACATCCTTATTTTCAATATCTAAAATAGTACATGTACTATAAGTTAAGCGACCACCTTTTTTCAAAGTTGGTGCCACTTTGTCTAAAATAGCTAATTGAATTTTTTGTAAATTATTTGAATCAGCTAATGTTTTTTCATATTTAATTTCTGGTTTACGACGTAATAATCCAATTCCAGAACAAGGTGCATCAACAAGAATTGAATCAAAATATTCATTATCAAATTCTTCTGAAATTAAACGTGCATCTAATACCATCTCCTCAACAACACTAGATAAACCTAAACGTTTAGCATTATCACCGATTAATTTAACTTTGTGTGCATGAATATCTAACCCTACAACTTCACCAAATAAAGTTTCATCTAGGAATGATGCAATATGGGTTGTTTTTCCACCTGGTGCGGCACATGCATCTAAAACTTTATCACCTGGTTGAATATTCATTGCGTCAGCAACTAACATTGCACTTTCATCTTGAATCGTAATTAACCCATCGTGATAAACGCCACTATCAGGAGCAAATCCATTAGTCACTAATAACCCAACTGGTGAAACTTGACTACGTTTCACCTCAAAGCCTTCATTTTCCATTTTTTCAATGACTTCTTCGACAGTTGCTTTAGCTGTATTTACTCTAACAGATTGATCAGGTGCTTCATTGATTGAAGCCAACAAATGTGTCGCTTTTTCTAAGCCTACTTGTTTAATTAATTCGTTTACCAACCAAACTGGTGTACTACTTTCAATACTCAAACGTTCAATATCATCTTTAATTTCAGAAACAGGACGGATACCTTCACGCTCAATTGCATGTAAAACACCAGTAACAAATTTACGCGTACCTGCATGGCCTTTTCGTTTTGCAATTTCAATTGATTCATTAAAAATTGCGCGAGTTGGAATTTTATCAAGATAATGCATCTGATAAATGGCACTCAATAGTAATTCTTGAACCCAATTATCCATTTTGCTAGGATTTTTAACAAATGGTGCCAACCAATATTCTAAAGTGAGACGTCTTTGGATAACACCGTAAACTAGTTGTGTTAATAAATGAGCATCCCGAACTTCCATATGATTATTCTTAATCACTTGGTTCAACGCAATATTTGAATACGTCCCTTGTTTAGCAACTCTTGTTAAAAGATCAACTGCTAAGAATCGGGGTGTCGTTTTTAAATCAGTTGTCATACATCAATCACCTGTTGTCCTTCTTTTATTCCTTGCCCACTACCGTTTAGGTAGTCGACAATGGTTTGTTTTGATTTACCATCTGGTTGAAGCGAATTAATAGCTAATACGGTCCCATCACCACAAGCAATTTCAAGTGATTTTTTAGCTACTTCAACTACTTTTCCAGCAGATAAAATAGTTTTTTTATCTAGTACAGTTATATCCCATATTTTAGTTCTCTTACCCTTTAAAATCGTATATGCACCAGGTACCGGTCTTAAGCTACGAATTTTCCAGTCTATTTCATTAGCCGTTTTTGAAAAATCAAGGGCTTCTTCTTCTGGTTTAATGGTAGGTGAAAAGGTTACTTTATCTTCATTTTGTGGTGTTGATTCACTTGTACCATCAATTAGTTTTGGTAATGTTTCAAGTAATAGTTCCTTACCTAATAAACTTAATTTTTCAAACATTGAACCAGTATCATCATTATTTTCAATTTTAATTGCACGACGGCTAATAATATTTCCAGCATCCATTTTTTTAACCATATAAATAATGGTAATACCTGTTTCTTGTTCACCATTCATAATAGCATATTGAATTGGTGCGCCACCACGATATTTAGGTAATAGTGAACCATGGACGTTTATTGCACCAATTTTAGCAGATTCTAATAATTTTGTTGGTAAAAATTGTCCAAATGCTGCAGTTACCAAAAAATCGGGTGCCATTGCAATTACTTTGGCCATTTCATCGCTGCCACTTAATTTTTCTGGTTGTAATACCTCAATACCATGTTTTACTGCAACTTGTTTTACTGGTGATTGCGTTAAAATACGTTTTCGCCCAACCATTCGATCTGGTTGTGTCATAACAGCTTTCACGTCATAGCCGTTTTCAATTAAACTTTCTAAAATTGGAGCTGAAAATTCTGGTGTTCCCATAAATACAATTGACGTCATAATATCTCCTTAATTTAAATAAAGTTTACTGGTTCAGAATCAATCGTTAATTTTAAACCTTTTCGAACTTCGGCTTGAGATTTAGTCATTAACTCTCTTAGTCGTTCTTTTAATTGACCTTCTGATTTATACTTAATAACCACTTGATAATAAAAACGATTATTAACACGCATAATTGATTTTGGTGTTGGTCCAAGAATAATCGCATTCTTTGATAACACTGGTTTTAAAAATTGAACTGCTTCTAACATTTTTTTCGCTGCTCCAGCCTCATCCGTATAACTAGCAGTGAGCTGAATTGTATAATAATATGGTGGATAATTTTCCATATGTCGAACTGACATTTCTTTTTTATAAAATGATTCATAGTCATGATGCTTCGCATATTGAATCGCGTAGTGATCTGGATTAAAAGTTTGGATAATAACATGTCCTTCTTTTTCAGCTCGACCAGCTCGACCGCTCACTTGGGTTAATAATTGGAACGTTCTTTCACTTGATCTAAAATCAGGCAAACTAAGTGCTGTATCTGCATTAAGAACGCCAACTAACGTCACATCAGGAAAGTCTAACCCTTTCGCAATCATTTGTGTACCCAATAAAATATCAGCTTCTTTTGCGCCAAATTTAGCTAGGATTTTTTCGTGTGCGCCTTTTTTACGTGTCGTATCAACGTCCATTCGTAAAATTTTAGCCTCTGGATATAACGTTTTAAGTTCTTCTTCAACTTTTTGCGTACCTGTACCATAATATCTAATTTTTCGACTATGACAGTTAGGACAAGTTTTAGGAATACCTTCTTCATGTCCACAATAATGACATTTCATTGTATGAGTATCCATATGCAATGTTAAAGAAGTATCACAGTTAGGACAAGGTAGCACGAATCCACAATCTCGGCACATTACGAAAGATGAAAACCCACGACGATTTAACATTAAAACAGTCTGTTCATTTTTCTCAAGGCGCTTAGTAATTTCATGTCTAAGTGGCTCAGAAAAATTACTCTCACCAGTCTTTTTCATTTCTTCTCTCATATCAATTAGCGTAACTTCTGGCATGGGATGACCATTTATACGTTGAGGTAATTGTAACCACTCATACACGCCTTTTTGAGCTCTAGCACGAGATTCGAGGGATGGTGTTGCACTACCCAATATGACAGGACACTGATGTCTTTTACTTCTCCAAAGAACAACATCCCTTGCATGATACCTTGGTGTTTCATCTTGTTTATAGCTCGATTCATGCTCTTCATCAACAATAATAACGCCAATATTATCTAATGGTGCAAAAACGGCTGAACGTGCACCGACAACTACTTGCGCTTCTTTACGCTCAATCCGGCGCCATTCATCATAACGCTCACCGTCAGACAAACCGCTATGCAGGACCGCAACTAGATTACCAAATCGTGATTTAACTCGCTTAACCATTTGGGGTGTCAAAGCTATTTCTGGTACAAGCATCAAAGCTGTTTTTCTAAGTTCTAGCGCTTTTGCGATTGTCTGCAAATAAACTTCTGTTTTCCCACTCCCCGTCACACCTTGAAGTAAAAATGTTGTATTAGTTCCACTTTTAATAGCCTCATCGACAGCTAGCACCGCAACCTCTTGATCTGAGGTTAATTCTTGCATATTGGTTGGCTCAATAATTGTGTCTTTATATGGGTCCCGATATACCTCAGTCTCAACTTTTTCAAGCCAACCATTTTTTGCTCCAGCTGTAATTGTTGCAGGTGTCACGCCTATTTCCTCAACAACTTGTTTCTGAGGAATCAAGCTATCTTCAGTGAGTGATTGTAGATAGTCAATCAATAAGTGCTGTTGTTTAGCATTTTTACGTAAACCACTTCGAATATTTTCATATGCTTCGAATCCAAGTTTTGGTTGGATTGATATTTGCATTTTAACTTTAGCTTTATTGCCAACTTCATAAATCATCTCAGCCTTTTCAGCCTTGGTAAGTTGTAATAATTCTTTAATTATTTGAGCATCCATATGTTCTGGATCAAATTCAATAGAATCTTGACCTTGAAATAATTTATCTTGTAAATCTTCATCAATTTCGTCAATTAAACGAACTCGCTTTTTATAGGTTGCACGCATGACACTCGGTAAAACCATTTGTAAGGCAGTTATACGGAAGGAAAAGGTTTCATTAGCTATCCACTCAGATAAGTCTAATAATTCAGTATTCACAACAGGTCTTAAATCAACGACTGATTGAATATCTTTTACATGACCATCGAACTCATTCTTATCAAAAAGATCAATTACAAATCCTTGAACCAATCGTTTACCATTCCCAAATGGTACAATAACCCGCATGCCAATCTCAATCTGATTTGTTAATACTGCTGGGATTGAATACGTATATGGCTGGTCCGTTTGCATCGTAGGAACATCAACGATAATTTTTGCATATTGTGACATACTGAAACCTCCTTTCATTTAATTAACTGCTTATTTTACTACATCGCTTATAATAGTAGCTAATAATTCCTTAGCAATTTGCTTTTTACTTGTTTGCTTTATGAAATCATTTTTTCTGTTTGGTCTAAGCAGTGTTACCTCATTATCATTGCTATTAAATCCAATGGCAGAATTTGAGACATCATTTAAAACCAATAAATCTAAATTTTTCTTTTCTAATTTTTCTTGTGCATTTTCTAGTCCGTTTTGGGTTTCCGCAGCAAATCCGACTAAATACTGATTTTGCTTAATTTGGCCCAAATGTTTTAAAATATCTGGATTTTTTTCTAATATTAACGTTAAAGTAGATTCAGCTTTTTTTATTTTCTGATCTGCAACATTTTGTACACGATAATCTGAAACAGCTGCTGCCATTATCAAAATATTTTGGTCATCAAATCGCTTATTGATAGCTTCAGATAACTCTAACGCAGTTGTAACTCTAATTGTTGTCACGCCAATTGGGTCTGGCAACTGGCTTATTCCGCTAATTAAGGTGACATTAGCACCTAACTTTTGCGCTTCAATCGCAATTGCGAAACCCATTTTACCAGAAGAATCATTAGCGATAAAACGAACTGGATCGATTCGTTCTCGTGTACCACCAGCTGTCACTAAGACATTTTTACCTTCTAATGGTTTGTCACTATCCTCAAAGGAAGTTTGAATAACTGACATTATCACATTTAATTCGGGAAAACGTCCCTTACCTGAATAACCTTCTGCTAAAAAGCCTATTTCTGGTTCAATAATCTGAATGTTATTTCGTCCTAAAAATTTAAGATTACGTTGTGTAGCAGAATTCATTAGCATATGTTCATTCATTGCGGGCACAACAATTTTTTGTGCCTCAGTTGCTAATAAAGTGGTTGAAACAAAATCATCTGCGATACCATTGGCCATTTTTGCGATAATGTTTGCTGTCGCTGGTGCAATAACCATTAATTCTGCCCAGTCTGCAAATTCAATATGTGCAACATGCTCAGACTCTTTTCCTGAAAATAAATCAGTTAACACCCTATTTTTACTCAACGTTTCAAAACTCAAGGGTGTTACAAATTCAGTTGCAGCTTTGGTCATCGCAACTCGAACGCTAGCACCTTGTTTAATTAGTGCTCGGACTAATCCCAAACTTTTATACGCTGCAATACCACCTGTTACAACAAGACCGATTTTTTTATTTTCAAGTGTCATTTCATGTCGCCCCCATACCGAATTTATTCTATTCTCTATTGTATCAATTTTCTAAGAAATAAAATAGGAGTTAGGACAATTAGCTTGTCTTAACTCCTTTTCATTTAATCAGATTAACGAATATCTTCTTTTTCAACTGGATCAATAATTAAATCACCAGTAACAACTTCTTCCAAAGCACGTCCAACATTCTTTTTTGATTTGTAATTAGAAAGCATTGGTAGAGCGCCAGCATCTAATTCATGGGCACGTTTACTTGCTAACATAATTAATGAGTATCTTGAATCTACTTGTTTCAATAAGTCATCTACTGAAGGATATAAAATCATTTAAATACATCTCCTAATTGTTTTCTATAGTCAGGTAAAAATCGTTTTACACGCCAACGTTCAGCTTTAATAATCGTTTGAATTTTTTCAACAGCATCATTTATTTCATCATTAACAACCGCGTAATCGTAATTCTGCATCATATCAATCTCACCAATGGCTTTTGTCATTCGTTTATCAATAGTTGCAGAATCATCCGTTCCACGTCCTGTAATTCTTTGTCTTAATTCCATCAAATCAGGTGGCGTTAAGAAAATAAATAAACCATCAGAAATTTTTTCTCGAACTTGCATAGCACCTTGTACTTCAATTTCAAGAAAGACATCTTGACCAGCGTCAAGCATCTTATTTACATATTTTAACGGTGTTCCATAGTAATTGTCAACATACTTGGCGTATTCTAACATACCGCCCGTTGAAATTTCATTCTCAAATTCTTCTTTTGATACAAAATGATAGTCAACACCATCAACTTCGCCTTCTCGCATTTTACGAGTGGTCATTGAAATTGAATAAAGAAACTTATTGTCAGCTTGGTCAAAAATTGCTTTTCTTACGGTTCCTTTACCGACCCCTGATGGACCAGATAGTACGATCAACATTCCACGATTAGCCATTAAATTTGTAAACTCCTCTAAGATAAGTATTAATAAATAGTATGCACTTTTTACGGCTATTATTCAAGCTTTTTATGCGCTGTTGTCATCTTTTAAATATATTATAAATTAACACTTGCTTTACCGAACGTTTGTTCGTATAATGAAAATACAAACAAACGTTCGGGGAGGAACTTTATTATGCAAAATAAACAACAAACAACAATTCAAACTATTGGCTCAACACTACAATATTCATATCATAAAATTTTTGATTTAGATGACTTTATTTTAAGACCACAAATGCCTCAATTTCAATTAGCACTCTTTACAGAAAAAGTTTTAAAAATGAAAAAAACAATTATTTTACAATTAAATCCAACTGGATTTCAAAAAGAATTCCAAGAACTTCGTGGTACCTTACACCGACGTTCTGGTTCTAATCAATTAATATTTAAAACGCAATATACGAATATCACTTACCTTCTTACTGATAATCAACTCCGTTATATCGCTTTAATCGATTCAATATAAAAATGGTCACTTTCTATAACAACTAGAAAATGACCATTTTTTTATTTACGTTTAATTGTTGTTGGATCAAATTTTCTTTGAATAAGTGCCAAAATTGCATCAGCAATAACGGCCATTAGAGCTGTTGGCAATGCACCAGCTAAAATAATAGCTGCTCCATCAGTTGCATTTGTTCCTCGGATAATAATATCTCCAAGTCCACCTGCACCAATAAATGAACCAATTGCTGTAATACCAATTGCAACAACTAATGCATTTCTAATTCCGGCCATGATAACTGATAATGATAACGGTAACTCAATCATATAAAGGATTTGAAGTCTCGTCATTCCCATCCCTTTACCAGAATCAAGAACGCCAGGATCAACATTAATCATCCCTGAATACGTATTTTTTAAAATAGGTAATAGTGAGTAAAGTGCAACAGTTACAATAACTGTATTAACACCTAAACCTAGTCCCAACATAATAATAGATAACATTGCTAATGATGGTACAGTTTGAATAACATTAGCAGCACCTATTGCTACATCGCTCAATCTATGATGTTTTGAGATAAAAATTCCGATTGGAATCCCAATAATTGCAGCAATTATCACACCATATATTGAAATTAAAAAATGTCTTGTAAATTCTTGTAAAACATATAACCCATTATTACTAAAATAAGACATCAATTGATCAAAAGTATTCATATTAATCACCCGCCTTTTCGAAGTAATGATGTTCTTCTAAGAATTGTTTTGCAACTACTGCTGGTTCGTAAAAATCATTATCAACTTTGTAATTTAATGATTGCATTGTTGATAAATTAATTTTGTTTTTAAGTCGATCAATAAGCGGTGTTAATTCAGGATGTTCCTTCAAGATAGAATCATTTGCAACAAGGCTTGCTGAATATGGTGGGAAGAAGTGACGATCATCCTTCAAAATTTTCAGATCATAACTCTTAATTCGGCCATCAGTTGAATATCCAAGAACAACATCCATTTTACCCTTTGCCAAAGCGCTATAGACTAATCCAATCTGCATAGGATAAATGTTACCAAATTTAATATTATATTCTTTTTGGAAACCATCGTAACCATCACCTACACGGCTAATCCAGTTGGCATCAACACCGACTGTTAATTTAGATTCAATTTTTCTTAAATCAGATACTGTGTTTAAATTGTACTTTTTAGCTGTCTCTTTTGTAACCATAAATGCATAAGTATCAGCAAAACCTAAACTATCAAACCATTTCATTTGGAATCTATTTTCGAATCCATCTTTAACTATTTTATTAGCTTTAACGGTATCTTTTTCTACTGGTTTATTTAATACCGCACTTAAGTCAGTTCCTGTATATCTAGCAGATGATATATCTGCATCACCGTTTTTGAGTGCATTAAAACTTAATGTACCAGAACCTAAATTATTTATCAGTTCTACTTGATTATCTGATTCATGTTCAATCAATTGTTGTAGCATTGATCCAATAATTTGAGATTCCGTCGTTGATTGTGCGACAATTTTAATTGTCGATTCAGAGCCACCTGTTAAACCAGGAAACCCACAACTTGATAGACTCACACCGGCAAACAGAAGGCTTAAGCTAACAAGTATTTTTTTCATCGTAATTTTCATGTTAAAGCCTCCTTAATTTCTTGTTGTTTTTGGTGCTACCTTTTTTTCAACCTGTCCAAGTATAAAATCAACTAGTAAGGCTAATAAGATAACTGGAATTGTACCGCCTAAAATTAATTTTGGTTGATACAAATTTAATCCATTAAAAATCATATCCCCTAAGCCACCAGCACCAATATATGAAGCTAATGTTGCCCAAGCAATTACATAAGTTGCAGCTAAACGAATTCCAGACATAATAACCTGAGATGCCATAACTAATTCAACTTGCAGAATCGACTGCAAATTAGTCATACCCATCCCTTTAGCAGCGTCTTTTAACACTGGATCCACTTCTTTAATACCAATATACGTATTTCTTAATATTGGTAACAACGAATAGATAAATAATGCTACAACAGCTGGTAACTTACCAATCCCAAATAAAGGAATCATCATGGCTAGTAAAGCTAAAGCAGGAATTGTTTGCAACATACTAGCAATTGCAATTACAATATTGGCTGTCTTAGGTAATCTTGTTAGTAAAATTCCTAAAGGAACAGCTATTGCTACTCCAAAAAATAATGCCATTCCTGAAATTTCAATATGTTCCCATAATTTTGAGACAATCATTGCCCCATATTCTTGTAAAAATGAAGTCATTATTAACCCTCCTTCGTTGAACTTGGGCTAGTTTCATCGGTATCTGTACCTGAGTCTGACGTCATTATTTTAGTTACTTCTTCATGAGAAGCACTATTTTCATCACCCCAAAGTGCATCATAAACAATATCAACTAGGGTAGCGCGGGTTACAATTCCGACTAATATACCATCTTTATTAATAACAGGTACATTTTTAAATCCACGTTTTAAAATACGTTCAACAGTATCACGAACTAATGAATCTTCTTTAACATAGAAAATATCTTTGTTCATAATATCGCTGACACTACTTGATGTATTGAAACTATAATCTAAGCTTTCAATATCAATATAACCCTTTAAAATACCAGCATCATCAGTAACTAACAACGTATCAACTCGACGATCATGCATTAAACGAATAGCTGTTACTAATGACTTACCTGGTGTAATTGAAACTGGGTTAGCTAACATAACTTGACCAACAGTTGTAATACTTGGACGAGCTTGGATAAGTCTATCTTGACCAATCAAGTTTTCAACAAATTTATTTGCTGGATTTTTCAAAATATTATCGGGTGTATCTGCTTGAACAATCTTTCCTTCAGACATAACAACAATTCGTGTTGCTAATTTTAAAGCTTCATCCATATCATGAGTAACAAAAACGAATGTCTTACCTAAACGTTCTTGTAAATCTTTAACTAAATCTTGTAAAGCTTCTCTAGTAATAGGATCAAGCGCACCAAAAGGTTCATCCATCAAGATAATATCTTGATCAGCAGCTAAAGCTCTGACAACTCCGATTCTTTGTTGTTGCCCACCAGAAAGTTCAGATGGGTAACGGTCTAAATATGATTCTGGTAGTTCAACTAATTTAATCATTTCTTTAGCGCGTTCATCTCTTTTTTCTTCAGGCCATTTTAATAATTTTGGTACTAATGTAATATTTTCACGAATAGTCATATGTGGCATTAAACCAATATTTTGAATAACATATCCGATTTTACGACGTAATTTAACGGGATCCATTTTGGCTATATCTTTACCATCAATAGTGATTGTACCTTCTGTTTGTGTCAACATACGGTTAATCATTCTCATAGTAGTTGTTTTACCTGAACCAGATGTTCCGATGAAACAAATGAATTCACCATCTTGAACTTCCAAATTAAAATTATCTACAGCTTTATTACCTTTATAAATTTTTGATATTTTATCAAACTTAAGCATATTAGTACTCTCCTTTTTTATAACTAACCAATCATCTATTCATAGTAGTACCTTGGTTTTAATTATTTTTTTTGTGCCGTATTTAGTAATTCTTCAGCATGTTTAACAGTTAAAGGTGTAATCTCAGAACCGGCAAGCATTCGAGCAATTTCTTGAATACGATCTTCCTTAGATAACAATTTAATAGATGTTTCTGTACGTTCACAAATCACTTCTTTAGCTATAAAGTAATGGTGCTCGCTAATTGCAGCAACCTGTGGCAAATGTGTGATACATAGAACTTGTGATTGTTGGGCAATTTGATTAATTTTTTCAGCAATTGCCTGGGCAACACGTCCACTAACTCCTGTATCAACTTCATCAAATATAATACTTGTGACACCTTGCGTCCTAGAAAAAATTGTCTTTAACGCTAACATCATTCGAGAAAGTTCACCACCAGAAGCAATCTTAGCTAATGGCCCCATTGTTTCCCCAACATTTGTTTGAATATAAAATTCAACTTTATCTTGTCCGGTACTATTTAACTGATTGAGTGAATCAAATTTAACTTCAAAAACGGCTTTGTCCATATACAACTCACTTAACTGTTTATGCACTTCTTTTTGTAGAATGATGGCTGCTTTTTTTCGAACATTAGTTAATTTATCAGCCAATTTATGGGCTTCTTTTCTAGCTAAATTAACTTGATTATCTAAATCATCTGCATTACCTTCAGTTGCTTCCATTTCAATTAATTCTTCAGATATAAGACTCAAATAAGCTAATATTTTTTCAACAGAATCACCATATTTGTGTTTTAATTGTACAATTAATTCAAGCCTATTTTCAATCTCATTTAATCGTTGCTCATCCCATTCCAGGGAGTCTAACTGACGCAATAGGTCACTAGATGCATCCTGCAGCATATAATAGGCTGACGACAACCGTTCTGCTAAGTCTTTATATTCACTATCTAAATTATCAATTTTTAGCATGTTAGACATTGCAACACCAACATGGTCAACTGTATTTTCATCATCACCCGATAACGCTTGGTAACTTGCATCCAGTGACTGATTAATAGTTTGAAAATTTTCTAGACGTTCTTTTTCAGCGCTTAATATGTCTTCTTCATTTTCAATTAAATCTGCACTTTCAATTTCATCTTTTTGAAAATGTAACATATCTAATCGTTGTGCCCATTCGTTTTGATTTGTTTGTCTTTTTATTTGTAACTTATTTAGGTTTTGATAGTATTCAAATGCTTCTTGATAACTATGCTTCAGTGTTTGAATATCATTTTTAATATATTCATCTAACATGCCCAAATGCTTATCCTGTTGCATTAATTCTTGATGTTCATTTTGGCCATGAATATCAACTAACGTTTCACCAATTGATTTTAGTGTACTCGTGTTAACCAACATACCGTTTATGCGACAAATATTTTTACCAGATCTATGTATTTCACGTTGTAAAATCACAGAGTTATCATCATGGCCAATACCTAATTGGTCCAACTTCGTTAACGTATTTGAGTTTTCAGTTGGCATAAAGAGTCCTTGTAGCACCATTTTTTTTGCATCTTTTCTAATAAATTCTTGGGACCCTCTACCACCTGATAAGAGGCCCAAAGCATCAATGATAATGGATTTACCCGCACCAGTTTCACCTGTTAAAACTGTCATATTAGCCATGAAATCGATATTCAAAGAATCAATAATGGCAAAATCTTTTATTGTCAATTCTTGTAACATTTTTTTCACCCCTTTAATAGAAAAAATCTGAAACAAATGTCACAGATTTTATTTCTATCTATTCAGTTACAATCTCATTTAAAATTTTACTTAACTTTAACGCATCTTTGTTCGAGTGACAGATAATTAGAGCTGATCCATCTCCGCCTAAAGTACCAAAAACAAATGAATAATTCATTTGTTCAATTAAAGATACGATTGCTGGACCACTTCCTGGCGTCACCTTAACGAGACACATTTCATTTTGAACATCAGTTGATATAAAAGCATCTTTTAACGTTTTAGTTAATTTTTTTTCTGTATTCAATTTTTTTTGAACAGGTAAATTATAACTGTAAGTTCCATCAGCAGATGGCACTTTAATTAATTGCATTTCTTTAATATCTCTAGAAATAGTTGCTTGTGTGACTGTAATCCCTTGTTTTTTAAGCAAACTCACAAAATCTTCCTGCTTATCAATATTATTGTTCTTCAATAATTCACGAACATAACGTTGCCGTTCTTGCTTTTTCATTAAAGTCCCCCTCACCCGATAACCTCTACCACCCATAGAGTTAGTATAACGTAATTTCAATTATTATTAAAGAACTTCACTTTAAATCCTTATTTAACGGCATTCAGGTTATCGTATGCAGCAGTTAATACGCCATCGATACTAACCTTATCCGAAATCTCGCCAATTTCATTTATCGCAGACTTTAAATGAATTAAAAATTCAATATTACCTTCGCCACCCTTAATTGGTGAGTAGCTTAAATCCGCAACATTAAATCCAGTGGAAATAGAAAATTGAACAATGTCTTCGAGCACTTGACGATGAATCTTTTCATCTCGTACAATACCATGTTTTCCAACATTTTCTTTTCCTGCTTCAAATTGGGGTTTTATTAATGCCACAACATCCCCATTTTCAGTAATAATTTTCTTTAATGCAGGTAAAATAAGATGTAATGAAATAAACGATACATCTATTGTTGCAAAATTGGGTTGTCCAAATTCAAAATCTTCTTTTTTACTATATCTGAAGTTAGTATTTTCCATCACAACAACTCTTGGATCTTGTCGTAATTTCCAAACTAATTGATTGGTACCAACATCTAACGCATAACTTAATTTTGCGCCATTTTGTAAAGCAACATCGGTAAAGCCACCGGTTGATGATCCAATGTCTAAGACCGTTTTATCCTGAACGGTTGCATCAAATACTTTAAGGGCTTTTTCTAATTTAAGTCCACCGCGGCTCACATAAGGTAATTTTTTACCTTTAAAATGAAGCACAGTTTCTTCAGAAATTTTAACACCTGGTTTATCCAATCGTTCTTCATTCTCACCCAGAATTTCACCAGCCATAACTGCACGTTTGGCCTGTTCACGAGTTTCAAATAACCCTTGTTTAACTAATAAAACATCAATGCGCTCTTTTTTCATAGTGACTCCTAATTTTTTAATTTAAAGTAATGTAACAATTCTTCCAAATACTCTGTCTCCAACCCTGTTTGCTTAAGCGTTTGAATAGCATCTTTAGCTTGATTGGTTACTTCTTCGAGCATCCTATAAGCTTGATCAATTCCCATTAGTCCAGGATACGTATTTTTATTTTCTTGATTGTCTTTATGAACAGCCTTGCCCATCTCTTCAGATGTCCCAACGACATCCATAATATCATCATAGATTTGAAAAGCTAACCCAAAATGACGTCCATATGCCATAAACGCTACGTGCTGTTGGTCAGTCGCTTTTCCAAGTATGCTACCTGCGTAAACTGAAAATTCAATTAAATCACCCGTTTTACGCTTATGCACCTGTTTCAACTGCGCTAATGATAACTCTTTTTGTTCACCTTCAATATCGGCAACTTGACCGCCAACCATTCCCTCTGGGCCAGCTAACCTAGCTAGTTGACCCATTAGTAATACCTTTTGTGAATCAGGCAACTCTGCGTTACTGATCCATTCAAAGGCTAATGTATTTAGTGCATCACCAGCTAAAATTGCCATGCTTTCACCAAAAATAATATGGTTTGTTGGTTTACCACGTCTTAAATTATCATCATCCATCGCAGGCAAATCATCATGAATTAATGAATAGGTATGAATTAATTCTAATGCACCAGCAATAGAATAAACTGACTTATCAAGTTTACGATTAAGCATTTGACAAATAACAAAAATGATTAGTGGTCTAATACGTTTACCACCCGCTTCAACTGAATAAGTCATCGATTCTTTTAACTTTTTTTCAGTGTCTAAAGCCTGTAATTGATTCAACATAATTTGATTAAATTCTGGTAATACGATATCAGAAAATTTAGTTAAGTTACTCATTTTCTAAGCCTTGTTCGAATGGCACTTCTTCACCAGAATCATTCATGACACTGGTTAATGTTTTTTCAGCATTTTCCAATGTTTTTTGCAATTTTGAGCTCAACTTAACACCGTTTTGAAATTGGGTTAATGCTTTTTCTAAAGGAACATCACCTTGTTCTAGTTCTGTTACAATTTTTTCAAGTTCTACTAAGTTATCTTCAAATGTCGCTTTTTTTTCAGCCATTTTTTATTCTCCTTTTTCAACTTTTTCAATTTTTGCATATGCTTTACCATCTGTAAGGTGTAACACGACGTTATCATCTATATTCACTGAATTAATACTTTTAATAATTTTATCTTCCATAGATACGTAACTGTATCCTCGTCCCATAATCTTCAATGGACTTAATAAATCAAGCGCATTTATTTTTTCGCCAACCTGTTGTTTCTTTGTTTCAAGTAAGTAGGTCATTAATTGATGTAACTGTTTGTTTTGTTGTTTTACTTGATCTTGCAGTTGACTAACCAATTGTTGCGGATTTTGATAGCGCAACTGACCATTAGCTTGTTCAAATTGTTGTTTCTTAATTGTGATAATTTGTTTTGTTACTTGCATTAAGCGTTGTGCTAAATTGTCTAAGTTTTGAAGGTAACCCTCATATAACCGATTAGGTTGTTGAAAAACATATGATTGTTGAATCTTATCTAATTGTTGTCTTCTTAAACTTAAAATATTTTGTGTTACTTGTAATAGTCTCAATTTTAATTGATTAATCTTAATTAATTCATCGGCGTAAACAGGGACAGCTAATTCTGCTGCTGCTGTTGGCGTTGCTGCCCGAACATCGGCCACTAAATCAGCAATGGTTGTGTCTGTCTCATGTCCAACTGAAGAAATAATTGGAATCTGGCTAGCAAATATTTCCCTTGCAACAGATTCTTCATTAAATGGCCATAAATCTTCAATTGAGCCACCGCCTCGACCAATAATAATCGTGTCAAAATGGCCTAATTCGTTAATTTGTTTTAACCGCTTAACTAAATCATTAGCTGCTTTGTCACCTTGTACAATCGCAGGAAATAAAACTAATTGAGCAATCGGGTAACGTCTTTTAACGGTTGTCATAATATCTTTAATGACAGCCCCTGAAGGACTTGTAATCACAGCAATTCGTTTAGGATATTTAACCAATGCCTGTTTTGGTGCTGAAAATAATCCTTCAGCTTGTAGCTTATTTTTTAACTGCTCATAGGCTTGATATAACGCACCAACACCATCAGGTTCCATTCGCTCAATATATATTTGATAGTTACCTGTCGCTTCATATAAAGATATACGGCCCATAACTAAAACTTTCATGCCATCTTCTGGTTTAAATTTTATTTTATCAAAAGCTGAACGGAACATAATTGCGCTAATTTTAGCATGATCATCTTTTAAACTAAAATATTGATGCGCATTAGGTCGAGGTCTTAAATTTGAAATTTCGCCAGTTAAATAAACGGTCCCAAGATAAGGATCAGCATCAAATTTTTTCTTCAAATATGTTGTTAATGATGTAACTGATAAATAATTATCTTTATTCAATGCCAACACTCCGTTTTGTTAATTCAATTGTTTGTTCCATCAACATTGCAATCGTCATAGGTCCAACCCCTTTTGGTACTGGTGTCAGATATCCTGCAACCTCTGCAACTTCCTTATCGACATCTCCCGCTAACTTACCACTATCTAAGCGGTTCATCCCGACATCGATGACTACAGCACCTTGTTTCACATCGGTTTTTTTAATAAAGTTTGCTTGACCAATTGCAACGACTAAAATATCAGCCTGTTTAGTTATCTCTGATAAATTTTCCGTATGACTATGCGTTATCGTTACTGTTGCATTAGCGTTTAAAAGTAACGCCGCCATTGGTTTACCCACAATATTACTGCGGCCAACAACAACTGCATTTTTACCGTCTAAATCAATATTGTATGCGTTAAACATTCTCATAATTCCCAGTGGTGTACATGGAATTGCTAGTGGATCATTCATGGCTAATCGTCCAATATTTATCGGATGAAATCCATCAACATCTTTTTCTGGTTTAATAGCTTCGGTTATCTTTTTTTCATCAATTTGGTTCGGTAAAGGTAACTGTACTAATATGCCATTAATATCTGAATTATCATTATAGTCATTAATGAGATTTAGCAACTCTTTTTCTGATATCGTATCAGGTAATCTTTTAACAATCGATTTTATCCCAATAGATTCAGCAATTCGATGCTTATTCTTAACATATATTTTACTTGCTGGATTTTCTCCAACTACAATAACAGCTAATGTAGGAAAGACATTCTTTTTCTTTAAAGCTTCTATCTCAGATTTTAAATTATCCGTCGTTATTTGTGCCAATTTTTTACCATCAATTAATTTAGCCATAATTTAGCACCTCTATTCCATTTTTACTTCTTACATTTTATCATATTTAAGGTATTCATTTCTAAAAAAAAAGTGTCGCAAAAAATGCAACACTTCTCAATCATTATTATTCATTTGTTTTTTCAATATCAACAGGCATTTTTTCAACAACTGGATCTAACACACCATTAACAAATTTTCTTGATTCATCATCACTAAATTCTTTAGCAATTTCTAAAGCTTCATTCAATGCTACCTTAGCAGGAACATCATCTACGTATTTCATTTCGTAAATAGCTAATCTCAAAATAATTAAATCCGTATTGTTTAAGCGTGATAGTTTCCAGCGTGATGTTAGATTTTCTTCAATAACAGAATCTATCTCAGCTTGTTTATCACTAACACCTGAAACTAATGCTTCTAAATAAGGTGGAATTACAGCCGACTCTTCATCAGGAACTTCTAACAATTCACGATAAATAGCCTCTCTATCACCATCTGGGTTAGAATTTAACGCAAATAATGCTTGAAATGCTTTTTCGCGAATCGTATGTCTAGTTACTATTACACTCACTAATTTTCACCATCTTTTTCTGAAAATAAATCGTCAGTATCTATCTTATCGGCTTCCTTTTCAGGAATAACCCCTTCAACATGAACATTTACTTCAATAATTTCTAAACCTGTCATAAATAGTAATTGTTGTTTAATCTTTTCTTGCATCACTAATGCAACCTTAGGAACAGATACACCGTAATCAAGGTAAACAAAAACATCAATATTCAACTGGTCATCTGTTAAATCAAGTTTAACACCCTTACCCAGTGACTTTTTACGGCCAAATAATTCAGTTAAATTTTTAGCAATTGTCCCACGCATTGAGTAAACACCATCAATTTGGTTAGCAGCAATTCCAACAATAATTTCAATAACTTCAGGTGCAATCTTAATGTCACCCAAAGAAGGTTCAGTACTTTTTAAAACAATATTTGTTTCTTCAGCCATAAGTTTAACCTCCGTCGATTTATTGTGCTCTGGAAATATATGTGCCATCTTGTGTATTAATAATTAACATTTCATCTTCATTAACGAAGAATGGCACTTGTACAACTAATCCTGTTTCAAGAACAGCAGGTTTAGTTCCACCAGATTGTGTATTACCTTTAATACCCGCTTCAGTTGATGCTACTTTTAATTCAACTGTATTAGGAACGTCAACACCAAGTGTTTCAGTGCCAAACATAATAACATTAACAATTAAGTTTTCTTTCAAATAATTTAATTGTTCATGCACGCGTTCTTCTGGTAATTCTAATTGTTCATATGTATCCATATCCATAAATACATAGTTGTTACCATCAGCATAAAGATATTGCATTTTTTTATTATCAATTTGTGCTTTTTGAACTTTTTCACCAGCACGGAATGTTTTTTCTTGAGCAGCACCTGTACGGAGATTCTTTAGTTTTGATCGAACAAAAGCAGAACCTTTACCCGGTTTAACATGTTGAAATTCAACAACACGCCATAAATCACCATCAACTTCGATTGTAACACCATTTTTAAATTCATTAACGGACATCATAATATAATATTCCTCCTACTATCTCGTGTATCTCATAGTTCTAATAATAGCAATAATGGACATATAAAAGCAAGTTAAAGTCTATATTATCATTAATTTTTTAGAAGAATTCGTTAACATTTGATAGCCATTCTCAGTCACTAAAATATCATCCTCAATTCGAACCCCACTAAGGTTTGGTACATAAATCCCTGGTTCAATTGTAATGACGTCGCCTGCTTGCAAAACACTGTTTGAATCATCCAATTTAATATTAGGTAATTCATGAATTGATAGGCCAATTCCATGCCCAATCCCATGATTAAAATATTTACCATATCCTGCATCGGCGATTGTTTCATTAGCAACTCTAGCTAATTCACTTAATTTTATTCCCGGTTTAATTAATGAAATCACTCGTTCTTGTGTCGTTAAAACAGACTCGTAGATATGTTTTAATTCATCAGATATCGATCCCACGGCGATGGTCCTTGTGACATCAAATGTATAGTTCTCGTAATAATAGCCAAAATCTATCGTAATCAGATCCTGGTCTTGAATCTTTCGTTTTGAAACCGTTGCATGTGGCCATGTTGAATGAATACCGCTTGCTACAATTGTTTCAAAAGATTCACTCATAGTACCTAAATTTTTGATATAACTATCTAGCCGATTAGCAATTTCAATTTCTGTTTGACCAACTTCAATCGTCGACACAATATAATTGAAAGCTTCATCAGCTAATTTTCCTGCTTTTATTAATTTTATCTGCTCATCCTTATCTTTAACACGTCGTAATTCGTCAACAATATTAGTAAATGGCACCAAATCACTAACAAGGATTTCATCTAATTGATCATACTCTAAAAATGATATTGATGATTCAAATCCCATAACTGTTAATCCTTTTTCACTAATTATGTCAGATACAGCACCCAGATAATCACGCGTAAATTTTATTTCTAATTTTTTATCATGATTTTCTAGTGCCAATTCAAATCTTAGGTCAGTGATTAAAAATTGTTGTGTATCAGTAATTAACAATACACCATCACCTTCAAAACCACTTAAATAAAATATGTTTGTCGTATCCGTCACTAGAAATGCATCAATCGAGAGTTTCTCAAAAGTTGATTGTAATTGTTTAATTCTATCAAAATTCATTTAAACACTCCTTTTATGTACAAAAAAAGGAAATCTCTATCATAAAATGAAGAGGTTTCCTTTGAGTTATTATTATTCAGCTACAGGGTATACAGAGACTTGTTTCTTATCGCGGCCTTTACGTTCGAAGCGAACGATACCATCGACTTTAGCAAACAAAGTATCATCTCCACCTTTACCAACGTTAACACCAGGATAAATACGTGTTCCACGTTGACGATAAAGAATTGAACCACCTGTTACTTCTTGTCCGTCAGCTCTTTTTGAGCCTAAACGTCTACCGACAGAATCACGGCCATTAGAAGTAGAACCCCCACCTTTTTTATGTGAGAAAAATTGTAAATTCATTAACATAATCAATGCACCTCCTTGTTATAGTCTTATTATTTAAGTGTTAATTTAATGTAATCTTGATAGTTTTGCTCAATTGACTGTAGTCCTAAAACTAAACTTTCTAAAAATAACTGTCCTGTAGCATCGTTTAACTCAGATTCTGATAGTTTAACTTTCATTAATCCACCATTATCTTCATCCATCTCAACATCAGGATTAAGTTTAGCAAGTTCGGTCAAACTATTAACTGTATTGATAGTCAATACCGAAACCGCAGCACACACAATATCTTGACCATATTCACCAGAATCAGCATGCCCTGTTATTTCAAACGCATCGATGATTTTGGCATCTCTCCGAGAAATAACTGCACGTATCATACTAGTAGCCTACTTTCAAAATTATGCGTTAATAGCATCGATAACAACCTTAGTATATGGTTGACGATGACCTTGTTTTGTATGAGAATGTTTCTTAGGTTTGTATTTGAAAGTAACAACTTTCTTTTCACGGCCTTGTTTTTCAACAGTACCAGTTACTGTAGCACCTTTAACAAAAGGAGCACCAATAACGGTTTTTTCGCCACCAACTAAAACAATTTCATCAAATGTAACTTTTTCACCAGCTTCTGCTGATAATTTTTCAATGTAAATAGCTTCTCCGGCTTCAACTTTAAGTTGTTTGCCACCTGTTTTAATAATTGCGTACATGTGTATTACACCTCCTTATAGATTACTTAGACTCGCCGTAATTTAGTGATCAGATTTAGACAACCTGACGCTTAAAAACTTAAAACGTGCGGTTGCAGTTGTGGTGTTCACAAATACAACGTTATTATAATATCAAATGTAACTTCTTAAGTCAACGTTATCCATCATTTTCAACAAAAAAGTTTGTTAAATTGACTCCGTTACTTGTATCAACGCCAGTAATTTCTTTTAAAACCTTAGCAACGTAGTGCGGTGTGTAGATCATATCGTCTCGTAACCAACGTTTAATGAAGCCTAGGTGCGCTGATGCAACATAGGATACTTGTAACTCGTTTGGTATCTTAGATACTTCAAAATCGCCTGCTAACTGTTCTCTAAAGTTATTTAAGTAGATAACTAGTCTATCATATACTTTATCAGAAAAAGCGACATCTTCTTGACTATTTAAAAGTACGCCAAACATCATTGATTCATCTTGTAAGTAGTTAAACACCCGATTTAAACAACAAACTTCAACTGGTTTCGAATAAACGTACGCTTTATCTGGTGATTGTTTTGACATAATCATAATGTAATCAAAAAAGTCATCTAAAATTTCATCCATTGCCCGATTAATAAAATCTTGTTTGTCATGATAATGCAGATAGAATGTTCCTCGAGTGACATTTGCTTCCTGAGTAATCTTTTGAACGCTAATATTTTCAACTTTGTAATGTTTCATGAGTACAACTAATGATTTTTTTAAATTTTGTCTTGTTCTCTTTACCCGTGGATCATTAGAATCAACCATTTTTCAACCTCTTTATTCATAATTAAATAGTCTTTATCTCCATTTATGTCTATTACTTTCTTATTATAGAACATTTCATCAAAACTTTCATTCATGTTTTTGATAATTTATAAGAGTTCTACCAATTTCCATTGACAAGTACCAGTATTTTATCATATACTATTAAATGTTGTTATGACTCGGTAGCTCAGCTGGATAGAGCATCCGCCTTCTAAGCGGACGGTCGTGAGTTCGAATCTCACCCGAGTCATAGATATCCATTCTAGACCGATTTATAAAAATAGGAATGCCTTTAAACGGGCGTTCCTATTTTTTTATTTAGGTGAAAACAGACTATAAAGGATAGAATGCTCAAAACATTTGTTGCATATTTGTTGCATGGATATTTTTATCAATAAATCTACTAAAGTATTAAAATATCAGGCGATAAGAAAGCATTTTCTGTCGGTAAGGCTGTTGGCAACGCTTTATATTGTATTACTGGAAAACACGTTAAAAATATCAAGCAATTACTTAAGCTTTAGTAAATTGTTTGAAATAAAACTATTAAAAAATCCCCTAACCTGTTGGTAGCAAGTTAGAGGGTATAAATATATTAACAAATAATTTTATCATATTTCTAGGAGTAGAGATATAGATTTCGGAGGAAATATATTCATGAGTACTACATTTACAATTATTTTTCTTATTGGTTTAGTTGTTTTTTTTACAGGTGTAACTTGGTTTATTGTAGCTTGGGGTAATAAAGCTTCTAATTTAATACCACTAATTTTATTGATTGCCGGTTTAGGCATATCAATTATTTCTTTTAGCGTGATGTCGGTAACATCTGATAAAGATTCGTCAGCGCGTTCATCGTCTAATTTTAGATCGTCAAGTGCTAGTGACTCGTCAGAATCAGATGATGATTCTAGTTATGATGACGATGATGATTCATATGTTGACGATGAATCTGAATCTGATTCAGAATCTGACGATGAGTCATACACTGATGATGAATCCGATTCAGAATCTACTTCATCTTTTGGCGATTCTGTAGATTTAACTGACGACTCAAAGATAACCGTTGACTCTGCTGAAAAAGAAACGTCAGTTCCTTTAAATGATGTTAAATCCGGTGATACACAAGTTGCTGTTAAAGTAACCGTTCAAAATAATGGTACAGGTCCACTAGATTTCAATGGTCAAAAGTTTGACGTCTATGATAGTGATGATACTATTGGGGAATTTAATTCAGAGACTTACTCTGGTAATATTCCAAATTCAATAGCTGCCGGAAAAAAAGCTGTAATGACATTATACTTTACAACTTCTAATGCTGGTCCGTTCTCTGTCACTTACGGGGACTCAACTTGGGAATAAATATTTAACTAATTTTAACGAGTGTATAGATACTTCAAGCAGGTGCAACTCCTGCTGCTCGTTTTTGTTTATCTACGTGCATAGGAATCACGTTAAAAGCTAAAAAGGAGAATATTATCATGAAAGTTTTTAATGTTAGTTTAGTTGTTAATGAAAATTGTATTACAGAATATGAACATTTTATTGATCCTCTAGTGACGCAATCAAAAAAAGAATCTGGTAATATTTCATACAATCATTTTAAACAATTAGGTGCCAACAATCGTTATGCAATAATTGAGCATTGGCAAGACCAAGACGCAGTTAACTTCCACAATGAAACAACTTATTTTAAAGAATTTTTAGCAGGCATCAATCAATTTGTAACTGAAGAATTACAAGTTATTGTAATGGACGCCTAACTACCCTTTCGACCACCAGTTAAGCTGGCTATGAGTGCAAGGCTCATTGGTCGTATTGCTACAAAATTTTAAAAATTTAAGGAGATTTAATTTATGGGAGCTACTTCAATTTCAGCCAGACACGCAAATACAACTCGTATAAAGGAAAAGTTGGTACCGTTTCTAAAAACCTGATTAATCGCCGTTTCTTTTCGGACCGACCTTATCAAAAACTAGCAACAGATGTTACAGAAGTCCGTTGGGGTGACGAAACAATCGATGAACGGGCCCATTTCACCTGTATTTATGATCTGTTTTCAGGCAAAATTCTAAGTCATCAGATTAGTAAACATCCAACAGTTAAATTTACAACAAAGGTTTTGAAACAAGCAATTGCAAAAATCCCAAAAGATTTAAATTATCGAACGACGATTCATTCTGACCAAGGATTCCAATATCAACACAAAAATTGGGTTACTATTCTCAAAAAATATCGTATTTTTCAGAGTATGTCACGTAAAGCAACATGTTTAGATAACGCTGCCATGGAAAGCTTTTTCCATATTATGAAAGCTGAAGCTTTCTATCAAAAAGAAACCGATACATATGAAACACTAGTTTCACAAGTACCGGTTTGGATAAATGACTATAATTTTTCACGAATTAAAATAAAATTGGGTTGTAAAAGCCCGGTTGAACACCGAATTTTTATAACCCAGAATGCTGCATAAAGCTTCGTCCAATATTTAGGGTTCACTTCATTTTATTATTTTTTATTATTGACTCAGCTTCTTCTTCTCCAGCCTCTATAGCCTTTTTTTGAGTATCTCGGATGATGTCTAAAATAAGCCCAAAAATATTCAAAGACGCCGTAAATACTAAAATTAAAACTATTCCTTTCAAATACAAAATTACTTCAAAATCAATAAAGGTTTCAAATGATATTAACATAGTACTAATTGATATTCCAACTATGGTTAGCCATAAAAATGAAGTCCACATAAATGGTGTGAATATTTCAACAAATACGTTTTTTAATTGAGTATCTGTTTTAGAAACTAAATATATGTGTCCTAAATTATCTATATCAAAGATACTTTTAACCGCAACAAATAATGCGAATGTAAAAGATAATCCGGTAACAGAAATACCCAATAAGCTTGAAACTTCATAATTAACATTAATAATATCCGGAAAAAATAAATATATTATTGTAAATATTACATTTATCGAAATTCCAATTTTAGAGTATATATTGCATATAGTTGCTCGTTTTGAAGTCCATAATGCTCTCATCAATGATTTATTATCTACCATACTATCACCTATTTATGAAAATTTTTATTAACTATTACAGGTACAATTTTCATTATACTCATTGCCCTATGTTTTATCGATTTAAGGTATCCTCGCTTAGCATCTTCACCCAATTGTTTACTTAACTCTACTGTATTTACTTTTTCTCCTCTAGGGGCACTATATATTTTTTTCACATCTTCAGCATTTATACGTTTTCGACTAGCAAGGTCCCTATCTTCAACTTGCTGGGCACCATTAGGATAGACAAGATGTACTGTTACTCTTGCATAATCTTGCTTAATGCTAACGCTATCTTGAACTGCATTAACTGATACAGCACCCATATTGGTATTTTCTGCTGTATTTATAAATGATTCTATTCTTTCAGACATACTAATAGCTTCTTTCAAACTTTTGTCATTAGTAGAAATTAAAATTTTTTCAGTTTCCAATTCATAAAAAAAATTCACTCCAGCATTTATATATTCTTTATCCTGAATATACCGTATTATTTTTCTAGCCTCTAGCATCATTTTACGACCATGTCCGTAACGTCCGTACCCTTTTAAGTTGCCTATTATATCATCTTCTAAAACATCATCTAATGATTCTTTTAAAAATGGATATTTTTTAAGTAATTTGTCCATTTTTGTTCTCATTTCAACTTTTGTAACGCCCAAAAATTCTTTTGTCCATAAAATGCCCGAATTTTTTTCATAGTTTTCTATAACAGCAAAATATTCCTCTTCTATTTTTTTAGATTGAGCAACAAATTCTGTATATTCTATAGATTTGGATAATTCTTCTTTAACATCAGTATCCTTAAAAATAAAATTTAAATATGTTCCCCTTTCAAATCCATTAGGTATTCCAAAACTATTAGTTAGATCATCCTTTATTACATTATGTTTAAGCTGTTTCCAACCTTCTGATTTTCTTTCAACGTAAGTTCTAATTATATTTGGTGCTAAATTTAATTTAAATACATAATAATTGTCCAAATAGTTACTCCTCCAAATAATTTATACTCGCTCTATTATTAAACAATAAAAAAGACAGGTAAACAATACCTTTCTCATGTGTGTATAAATATTTGGATTAGAGATTAATAACTGATATCAAAATATCATATTACTAATATAACAGATTAATCACTTCAATTTGTTCACTAAATGTTCACTTTTTGAAATCATGTAAGTCTTCAATTAAGAATGAATCAGCAAACTGTAAGCATGCTCGATTCTTGTAAAAACTGTATCTCGTCTTTTCATATCCTAAATCATCCATTTCAATATCATTTTATTTATTATCTTCTGCAATATAGACATCTATTAATATTTTTCTACTAATAGTGTCACAACTCTTTAAAGCTACTAGAACATTATTAATAACTTGCTCAGCATAGATACGTTTAGTTATGGTCTCTTCGTGTTGATTGTTCCCTGAGGTACTTTTTAGGCATATCCATGATAATTGGCGACTTAATTCCGCTAATATCCTTCTGACTATATCTCTGCATTTTTGGTAACCATACTTTAAAAAAACGTTTAACCTTATTAATTGTAGATTTTTCATTGACTTGTGGGAATAGTTCGTTAAATGAAGATATAGCATTTCCCCCTTTACGTTTGTTATAATCATTGCCAGTCAGAGTAATAGTTGTATGTATAAGTCACCTTACTAAGTGGGTTTTATGTTATCTAAATCATTAATGAAACTCAAGTAGTGTAATTTCTCTGATTACTTCATTCTTCTCCTAAATGGTCAACTCATGAATAGTATCAATAACTGCGCTACCTTTATAAGAAAAATTATTGTTAAATTTGATAATCATCTGAGGAACGTCATTCTGATTAGAGCAACGCATTAACTCATCCCTGTAAATTTTTTTGATACGTAGTCATCTGTTAACAGAAACTATTAGTCCTATAGTTTCTACTGAATGTACCACTATTTAAATATCATTTATTCAACATTCTATAGCTTTGCTATTCAGATCCAGCAATTTCATAAATAGTCAGTATTAGTTAAAAACAAAATACTGAGTTTACAATAACAGTTCTGAATTAGTAAGATATTAACCTAAACAAATACCTAGCCTTCATTTAAATAATTAATTTATCACCCAAGAAAATTTTGATGCATTTTAATAATAAAAATCATCCACAAGTTTATTTTCACCAACACCAAACATTTTTACCTACTCCCAGTTGTTATAATTTGTAGAATAACTGATAATTAGTTATTATAGAGAGGCATAAAAAAGTTTGGAGGAATTAGAATGAAATTATTAAATGATAGCACTCTAGAAAAAATCGGGAAGTTTGCAAGTATTTTATCTATCTTAATGTATGTCTCATACATCCCACAAATCATTTCCAACCTTAATGGTAGCCAGGGTAATCCTGTTCAGCCCTTGGTTGCCTGTATTAATTGCATATTTTGGACTGTCTATGGCGTATGTGGTAAAAATAAAGACTGGCCTATATTCTTTGCAAACGTACCGGGTATCTTTCTAGGCGCCATCGCTTTCTTCACTGCCTTATAAAATATCATATACATAAAATAGAATACTTACGTGCAGATAGGGAATCACGTTAAAAGCTCCATACGGGGGAATTCTTCATGAAACTAAAAATTAACACTGCAGCAGGTACTTTCGATATCATAAATACTATATTAGTAGCCTTTTCTTGGCTTATCGTTATTTTAACTGGTATCAATAAATCTACTGTAACATCACACGCTGTCTCTGGAACATCAACCTTAACTAGCGGTACAGCTATTTTCTTTTATATTATGCTAGGAATTGGCCTTATTCTTCACATTGTTGCACTTGTTCAATCAAGAAAAGCTGATATCTCTATTACTGGCCATGTTCTTGGTATTATTGGTTGCGGTTTATTTCTTTTATCAATGGTTTTTGCCCTTCCTACATTTATTTTATTAATCATTGCAGCAGTTTTCACACTCAAACAAGCTCCTGCTAAGCACTAATAAACAAAATTTAACATAAATTTCTAACGAGCGTATAGATACTTTTAGTAGGTGCGATTCCTACTGCTCGCTTTGCACCATAAAAATATTGGGGGATTTAAAATGAAAAAATTTATTAGCTTACTAGGGGTTCTAAGCGTATCAATGCTACTATTGTCTGCTTGCGAATATAGTTATAATTCTGATTCCAGTTCTAACAAAAATAGCTCTTCTTCTCAACAGTCGTCTGCATCATCCAACACAAAGGCCTCATCTTCTAAGGCCAAAGATTCTTCTAAAGAATCTTCATCATCTACTAAGAAGACATCTTCTTCTGAGAGCTTTGATATTAATGATAGTACTTCGTCTGCTAAAGACGTTCATATTCATGAATCTGAAGATGGTGCTGATTTTAATTTTGATACTGGTTCTTGATTTTTTACTTAAGTTAATTTTAAAAGAGATTAGTCTCATTCAAATAAAAACTGTTATTCAGTTATTAACACAAAAAAGCCTTCAATATTGGACAAAAATCCAATGTCGAAGGCTTTTCTTTATTAAAATTTAAAATACGAATTATTAATGATTCCTTATTTACGACGCTCAGTTGTAAATTAATTACTAATAATACGATACCAAGCTCTTAAAATTCAGTAACCTGCTTAAATTTTTGTCCAATATTATTGGTTAGCTCCAATTTAAGACTGTTTTAATTAATAATTATTTTCTTGTCTTTCAATATTTTCCATATTTTTTTTAACAAATTCATTTTCAATATCATTCCAAGACAATTTTAAATCAACTAACCCGAATTTAATAAAAAGATGCCAAGCATGTTTAAAATCTTCTAATTTATGACTAAATAAACTTTTAGAAATCATTAATTTTAACGATAAAAAGACTTTATTCAATGACATTGTCATAGGCTTTTTTGCAAAATCATCCATCTCTTCGTCACTAATTAATAATAAATAGGTCCATTTATTTTGATTGGCAATATTAAAAAAGAAACTCATTGCATCAACATATTCTGAGAGTACTGTCTCTTCATGCGTTTTGCCTTTTTCCATTTTTTGTCCACGATTTTCTTTCCAGACTTTAAACCATTCAACCGTGTTGGCTAATTCTGATAGTTCAACATCCAAGCTCACATAGGCGTTAAACAATCTCTCTTCAGGACTCCATCTAATTTTTTTATCTTGAATAACATCCCGATCAAAGCTTCGTTCCATTTGGATCATATCTGTTAAGTTCACTAAATTTTCCTCCAAAAAAATCTGCCCACTAGTAACTAACGGACAGACATTTTTTTATTATTTAAAAATCAAGGGATCTGATTTAATACTTAATTCATTTATATTATTCAAGTACCAATTTCTAATGAAAGGTTCATTCAACAAAATATCGAACCATGAAATTTCTTGGGCAGCATCCATAACAGCAACGACCCATTTTTCATTATCACTCTCACCCATTTGTTGTTGATCATAAATTGTTATTTCAGATTTAGCTAATTTTAAAACAGCACTATTATTTGCGCCTGCTTCAACCATTAACTCATTTTCTGAAGCAAGTACAAATAATTCATCGATAACACTTCGTTTAAGTATATCTTCAGACAATTCGTATCTTGCTGGATTACCTGAATCCAATAGATTAAGATCAACGCTAAATCCATAATCTTCTTTTAAATACGTCGCAAAATCAATTAACATCATTTCAAGATATTTAATCGATTTTGCGTCTAATTTTTCCAAGTAACTAACAATTAAGACATTTGTAATAGCTGTACTATTAATTCGAATCATTCTTTTACGTAAATTTAAATAAAATAAAGATTCTCCTGATTCTTGTGCAACATAATAAGCGCCATCATTATCATCAATTTTAAAGGAAAAACTATCTACGACATTAATCCCAGGTATTTCATGGACAAGTGCTTTTCTAGGCTCTGAGAAGTGTAAAATAGCCGTTTCATTATCATGCAAGTCCATTAAACGGTTAAAGAAGAGTAAACAATAATCTGCAGCACTATATTTTTGCGGGAATGTTAAATAATTAGTGTCAAGTTGATAACCCATCAAACTCATTGCGGCATCAATCAACTCAACTTTATCCTGGGTATTCATTAAAACATCTAATGTTTCCGTAAATTTAATCCCATTGTTCAGACTTAATTTAATTTGTTCATTAAAGTTTACTAAACGCGATTTTGTAGAAACTAACTGCTTTTCTTTTTCAGCCATTATTCAGTCACCTGTCCTTTTTGACTAATTAAGTGAGATAAATAACTGTAATATAAGGCATCATTTTGTTTAGTGAATTTTTCAAAATCACCAAATATACCAATAACACTTTGTCTTTCATAACCAATCAACGTATCTTCTTTGGCTAAACTTAAAACATCAGTCTCACTTGATTTAATATCTTGATATGCACTGCTGGCTTTTTCATCCATCTCAGTTAACTCTGTTAATCTTTCTTTTAACACGCGACGTTCTTCACGAATACGTCCAGCATCCCAAGGACGCCCTTTTTCTTGTGAATTACGTTTCATATCTTCGCGAATTTTGTCTTTTTCAGCGTCACGTTCATCCTGAGAATCAACTAATTCTTGACGTTCTTTATTTTGAATTGATATTTGATTAATTTTATCTGTATTAACACGTTTATTCGTTTCTTCCAATTCAAAAGACTTAGCTAATTTAGCTAGTTCTTCTTCATCAAATTTAAATTCAACATTTAAAACGTCTAAATAGCCAAATTCTTTTCGATCCCACCAATTACCAAAATGAATTTTGAATTTTCCAACTTCCATTTCTTCAAAATAGAAGAATGGATACGTATCACGTAAATATGAGATAAGTTTCAAACTTAAATATTGTTGAATTTGTGGATAATCTTTAATGACCAACTCTTCTTGAATGGCAGATTCCGAAACGCTTCTTTTCTTTAACACTAGTTGTGCGTAACGAGATTGGTTAATGAGTTGATAAACTAATCGATCATCTTCTTGTTTAATCGCCTCTCTAAGTTGATTTAAGTACTCAACTTTTTTAGATAGAGTGCGTTCGATATTGTTTGTAGCTTCACTGTGATCCGATAAATTAAATTGATTGTCTTTTATCATAGTTTACCCCTTATTCATATTTAATGATTATTTTTTTTACTATGTATTGTGATTTTTCTTTGCATAATCAAAAAAACTAAAACAATTTTACTTGTCCTAGTTTCATTATCAATCATTTAGTTAGTCATTTCAAACCTTTATTACACTTTTTTTAATAAAGTTCTAAATATTGATCTCTTTCCCATTCAGAAACTTCTTGACGGTAAGCAGCCCATTCTAATTTTTTGGCTTCAATAAAGCTTGGATATAAATGAGGACCCATTGCTTTTTCCATGATATCATCTTTTTCCAATGCTTTAATGGCATTGTGTAGTGTCGATGGTAAGTCACTAATATGATTATCTTGGCGTTCTTGACGGTTCATTACGTAAATATTTCTATCAACAGATGCAGGTGGTACAACTTTATTTCTAAGTCCATCAAGTCCTGCTTCTAAAATAGCCGCAATAACAAGATAAGGATTAGCAGTTGCATCAACACTTCTTAACTCTAATCGAGTTGATAACCCACGAGCCATTGGTACACGAACTAATGGCGATCGGTTACGTCCAGACCAAGCAACATAAACAGGTGCCTCAAATCCAGGGACAAGACGTTTATATGAGTTAACTGTTGGATTAGTAATTGCTGTGTAACCACGTGCATGTTGTAATAAACCACCTAAGAAGTGGTAGGCATCTTCAGATAATTGCATCTTATCTTTTTCATCAAAGAATGCATTACCATCTTTATGAAATAATGACATATTAATATGCATCCCTGAACCATTAATTCCATTCAATGGTTTTGGCATAAATGTCGCATGTAGACCATGTTTTCTAGCTACCGTTTTAACGACTAATTTAAATGTTTGGATGTTATCACAGGCTTGTAAAGCATCTGCGTATTTAAAATCAATTTCATGTTGGCCAGGTGCTACTTCATGATGAGAAGCTTCAACATCAAAACCCATGTTTTCAAGTTCTAACACGATATCTCGACGACAATTTTCACCTAAATCAACTGGTGCTAAATCAAAATAGCTACCTTTATCGTTTAATTGTGTTGTAGGTTTTCCCGTTATAGGGTCTAATTTAAATAAGAAAAATTCTGGTTCAGGTCCAATATTAAATTCAGTAAACCCTAAATCATTCATTTCTTTTAAGACACGGATAAGGTTATTTCTTGGATCACCTTGGAATGGTTTACGTTCAGCGTTATAAACTTCACAAATAATACGCGCAATTTTTCCATGTTCATGTTCCCATGGGAAAATCATCCAAGTTGATAAATCTGGGTATAAGTACATATCACTTTCTTCGATTCGAACGAATCCGTCGATTGAAGAACCATCGAACATTAATTTGTTTTCTAATAATTTGTCTAGTTGGCTAATCGGAACTTCCACGTTCTTAATAATTCCGAATAAATCTGTAAACATAAGTCTTAAAAATTTAACGTTCTCTTTTTTTGCCATTGTAACAATGTCATCTTTAGTGTATGCAGCTTTTGCCATTTTATCTCTCCTCAGTATTTATAATTTATAGACGCTTGTTTGTGTTAAAAGAAGGATCGTCAGGATTTTTAAGTCCACTAACTGAAAGAAATTCATTTTGAAAAATATGTCTAACATCATTATCTGTCAAAGGCTTTTCTAACAATTTGCGTTGCTTTTTAGCCTGTGCTTCCTTTTCAAAATAAATTTCTTTAATGCCAACCATATTCATGCCTTCATCTAAATAATCTTTAATTTCAAATAACTTATCAATATCATTCAGTGAATACATTCTGCGATTACCATCATTTCTTTGGGGCATAATTAACTCCTGCTCCTCATAATAACGAATTTGACGAGCCGTTAAGTCCGTTAATTTCATTACCGTTCCAATTGGTAATACCGCTAATGATCGTCTGAGTTCCTTCTCTTTCATAAACAAGCCTCCTTTTTAATTACATCCTTATAGTAACAAGGAAATAAATGACTGTCAACGTACAATGTTAGATTTTATAACATAGCTTACAGTCGATTGTTCAATAGAATGTTTTTTCAACTGCAGCTGTAACTGCTAACTTAACATGCGCATACGTTAACCCACCCTGAACATAAAGCGTATAAGGTTCTCTTATTGGACCATCAGCTGACAATTCGACACTAGCACCTTCAACAAAAGTACCCGCAGCCATAATAACTTTATCTTCATAACCAGCCATATCACTTGGTTTTGGTTCAACATATGCATCAACGGGAGATTCACGTTGGATAGCTTGAGCAAACTTAACCATTGGTTCTGGTTTACCAAAGTTAACCGTTTGAATGAGATCAGTTCTTGGTGCATCCCATTTTGGTGACACATCTAATCCCATTTTTTCAAGTAATGCACTCGTATAGATAGCACCTTTAATTGCCTCACCTGTTACATGAGGTGCTAAAAAGAACCCTTGAATAAAATCTCTCATAACATTTAAGGTGGCGCCCTCTTCATTACCAGTACCAGGTGTTGTTAGGCGGTAACCAGCTTTTTCAATTAAATCAGCACGTCCAACGATGTAACCACCCGTTTTAGCTAAACCACCACCAGCATTTTTAATTAGTGACCCTGACATGATATCAGCACCTACCTCTGTTGGTTCAATTGTTTCAGAAAATTCACCATAGCAGTTATCGATAAAAATAATCACATCTTTTGAAATTTTACGAACTTCTTTAATCATCTCAGCAATTTCAGATACCATAAAACTATCTCTAGTTGCATACCCACGAGAACGTTGGATTGCAACAACTTTAACCTTATCCGTTAACTTTTCTTTTAAACCATTAGAATCCATATGATTGTCAGCCGTTAATGGGACGTAATCAAACCCGATACCATATTCTTTCATTGAACCAATACCCGTTCCAGAAATACCAATAACTTCCTGAATCGTATCGTATGGCATCCCAGTAATATATAATAAATCGTCCCCTGGTCGTAACATACCAAAAAGGGCTGTTGAAATTGAATGCGTTCCTGAAACAATTTGTGGTCTCACCATTGCCGCTTCTGTTTTGAAAACATCTGCATAGATACGATCAAGTCCATCGCGGCCGATATCGTCGTATCCATATCCTGTTGATCCGGCAAAATATGTTTCAGAAACATTATTTTTCTTAAAAGCTTCCAAGACTTTTTGTTGGTTAAACAAAACCTGTTCATCAATTTCTTTTAGTCTTGGTTCAATTTGAGTATCAACTTCTCCTACAACATTTGCTAACTCCTGTGATAAATTATCTATCCATTTTTGCATATATTCTTCTCCTTATGACTTTTGTCCTTTTAACCAATCCACTATTTGTATTTCTATTTTACTTAGTTGTTCCGGATGCTCGATTAAATCAAACCAGTTAACTGCCATTTTATTTCTAAACCAAGTTAATTGTCGTTTTGCGTAACGCCTTGAGTTGCGTTTTATTAACTCTGTCGCTTCATCAAGTGATTGTTTTTCTTCAAAATAAGCATATAGCTCTTTATATCCAATACCTTTACTAGCTGGTAAATCATTGGTTTTTTGGTTAAAAAGCCATTTTGCTTCATCAATCAGCCCGGAACCAATCATAAGGTCAACTCGACGATTAATCCGATCATATAGCACTGACCTATCAGTCGATAACCCAATAATAAAGGGGTTAAACTCATCCGTTTTTTGATCCGCTTGCGCCGAAAACAATTGATTTGATTTTTTAATAACCTCTAATGCCCTGATTACTCGTAGCGTATTATTAACTGGAATTTTTAATGCTGCATTTGGATCTAAGCTTTCTAATTCTTGCCAAAGTGCCTCAGGACCGATTTTTTCACTACGTTCTTGTAATTCTTTTCTTAAATTTAAATCGTCGTCATTATCTGTTCCCAATTGAAAATTATCAAGTAATGCCTGTAAATAAAATCCGGTCCCACCAACAATTATTGGTAATTTCCCTCTAGAGGCAATATCACTAATTGCTGCGCGACTTTCGACTGTAAAATCAGCGACTGAATAACGTTCATCACTATTCTTGTGATTAATTAAATAATGTGGAATTCCATCCATCTCATCTTCTGTAATTTTAGCCGTCCCTATATCTAATTTCCGGTAAACTTGCATAGAATCGCCTGAAATAATCTCACCATTAAATTTTTTTGCTAATTTTATCGATAAATCAGTTTTACCAACTGCAGTTGGCCCAACAATTAACAATACTTTTTGCGTCATTTCTAATCTCCTTGAATATCTTTTCGTACTTCTATTGCTTTTGCAGGAAAATCTGTAAAAATGGCATCATATTTCTTTTTAAAACAATAAGTCATATCCTTAACTGAATTAACTGTCCAAGGGCGAATCAGTAGCTTTGGCCAAAATAAGCCATGTCGTTCTCTCAGCCAGGTCACATCAGGGTGTAAGCTAGTGATTAAATGATGCTTAGCCAATTGACGCGACTCTTTAATTTTAAATTGGAATAAACTCGCGAATTCTGCATCAGGATTAATTTTTTGCATTCTACGAATTGAGTTTGGATTAAAACTAGAATACAAAAGATGAATATCTGATGGTAATTGTTCCATTTGTTTATTTACAAGTTCTTCTATACCTTGGTATTCTATATGATTCGTTTTTAATTCTAAATTAAAAGTGCCTTTAAAGTTGTTATCTTTTAACAACTCAATTACTTCTTTTAATGTTGGAATTTGTTCACCTTGATAGTCAGAACTGAATTTAATTCCTGCATCTGCTTTTTTTAATTCCGCTAGTGTCAGATTTACTACCTTACCTGTTAAATTTGTGGTCCTATCAATTTTTTCATCATGCATAATGATTAGTTCACCATCTTTAGACAACTGAACATCAGTCTCAATGCCGTCGGCTCCTGCATCTATTGCGGCCTGAAAACTAACTAACGTATTTTCTGGTCTGGTTCCCTTACTTCCGCGATGCGCATAAATTTTGGTCTGCATATACAAGTCACCCCTAACTTTCAAAAATTATTATATCATTAATCGTAAAATAGCGGTGCTTTTAGTGGCAATTTTAGATTGAATAAGTCATAATAAAGATGTCAAATGAATAAGGAGGTCTACATAATGAAAAACTTTTCAAAAGGTTTCTTAGTCGGAACTGCTGCAACTGTAGGCGCATTAGTTGGTAGCGTCTTTGCCTTTAAAAAAACTGTTGTTGCACCCATCGAAGAAAAAGAACAAATGATTGAAGAAAACCGTAAACGTGCAACACGTAAGAGCCGTTCATCACACCATTCATAAACTAATAAAAGCATTGAAGAATTTTCATTCCTCAATGCTTTTTCTTTTTAGCGTTTTTTTGTTCTACCATCCCATTTTGAAAAACCTGTTTTCAAAATAGTAATATCTGTATAGCCTTGTTTGTGTAATTTATAGGCTGCTCGAGTACTAATCGATTTACCTTGGTCATATAAGTAAAGAGGTAAATCTTTTCTTAAACCACCAATCGCTGTTTTAAATTGAGAATAGGGAATATTTCTTGCTCCCATAATATGAGAAGCATCAAATTCACTTTTTTCACGTAAATCAACAACTTGCGCCTTACGCATACCTTCATTAAATTCTTCATTTGTTACTAATTTAGCTGCACGGCGACCCATATACCAAAGATAAAATTGGTTACCAGCTAACCCAACTAAAATAATAATCAAAATGATATTAATTATTAAACTAACCTTTACTGCTCCTAAAATCATACTAGTTCTCCCCTCAATTATTATTTAATAAACTGACGAGCAAGTGAAGCGGCACCAATAACGCCAGCTTCATTTCCTAATTGTGCTAATTTTAATGATGTTGATGAACGAACTGTTGGGAATGAAAATTGTTTAAAGTATTTAGTAACTTGATCTAATAGGAACGTTCCAGCAGCAGAAACACCGCCACCGATAACAATATATGCTGGATTTAACATATTACCTAAGTTACCACAAGCTAGTCCAAGATAATACGATACCTTATCAACGACCATTTTACCTAAAACATCATTCTCTTTAGCTAAATCAAAAACTAATTTAGATGTAATTTCTTGTCCGTCATCTAACATTTCTTTTAATTTTGATTGGCCAGCAAACTCTTCAGCCATATCACGAGCTACACGTACAACACCAGTAGCTGAAGCATATTGTTCTAAACAACCATGCTTACCACAAGTACACATGTAGCCATTAGGTTCAACTGTAATATGTCCAACTTCGCCACCAGCACCAGCAACACCATGTAATAATGCACCGTTAGCGATAATACCGCCACCAACACCAGTTCCAAGCGTGATGAAGGCAACTTCATCATCATTTTCGCCAGCGCCTTTCCAACGTTCACCTAAAGCAGCAACGTTGGCGTCATTATCAATAGCAAATGGAATTTGTGTACCGGATTCAATATCTGCTTGAACATTTTGCAATGTTTTCCAGTTCAAATTATATGCACCAATAACAGTTCCATCTGCACGATTTACTGTACCTGGTGAGCCCATACCAATTCCAACGAATTGATCAGCAGTCATATCAAATAGTCTGATATGGTGATTAATTGAAGCAATGATATCTGGCACAATATGTGAGCCTTCATCAAGAACGTTTGTTTCAATACTCCATTTTTGTTGAATATCGCCTGTTTCAGTTAAAATAGCGAATTTAACTGTTGTGCCACCTAAGTCGACACCAATTAATTTTTTTTCAATTACCATTATTCAAATTCCTCCACTTACACTCTCAATTATTTTGTTCTTCAACTCGATGTTCATGAGATAGTACAATTTTAGCTCTAGCATAGATTTTGTCATCAATCACTCCTGATCGATGTAAATTATCTAATTCCAATGCCATTAATTCAATATCCCACATACGTTTACCAACATAAACGTACACACCAAATTGTTTCAATAGTTGTTGGACATCATACAAATTTTTCAATTAACGGTCACCACCTTAAACTAGATACTATTAGAAATTCCAATTTTAATCAGAATTAAATTGATAATAATTAAAATAACGAATGCAGCTATCTGTTTAATATGACTGATTCGTGCCAATCTTGGTGCGCCTACAGTCGTTGCGATTAAGAATCCAGATAAAATACCGCCAATATGAGCTGCATTATCTGTACTTGACGACATAAACCCAAACGCAAGATTTAACACAATGAATAGTAAAAATTGCTGCGACATTTGTCTAAAATAGGCACTTTTTCTAAAATTATCACCTAACATTAGGAATGCCCCAAATAAACCAAAAATAGCACCACTAGCGCCTGCCGAAATAGTATCTGGACTGAACGTGAAACTTGCAATATTGCCAGCAATTCCAGCAAGCAAATAAATGCCTGTAAAACGCCAATGACCAAATAACATCTCAATTTGGATACCAATAAAATACAATGTAACCATATTAAGGACAATATGTTCAAATCCAATATGTAAAAATATGGGATTAAATAATCGCCACCACTCGCCGTCCATGATCAGTGGATTATATTTAGCGCCAAATTCAATTAATACATTTGTGTCTTGACTACCACCAGCAAGTGTCATTGCGATGAAAACAATTGCTGATAATCCAATAAAAAAGTACGTCATAAATGGTGTATTTTTGTATTTTGCCAAATTCATAGATAGCTCCTTATTTCATATAAAAATTTACAAAATAACGTTTACAAGATTTTATTTCAACTAGTATAAAAGTTATTTAAAACAAAAAAACAACAGGAAAATTCCCGTTGTTATTTTGTTTCGCGATGTAAAGTAACCTTACGATCACGTGGGCAAAATTTATTAAGCTCAACACGATCTGGATTATTACGTTTGTTTTTACTTGATAGGTATGTCCGTTCATGACATTCCGTACATTCTAATGTAATGTGTACACGCATGGTTGCAACCCTCCATATATTTCTTCATAATTTCATAAGACAATTAGTCTTTAACGTCTTATATAATATCATTATTAATAAGTAAACGCTAGTGTTTTTTTTTATTTGTTAAGGAAATTTACTTTACAGCAATAAAATCAGGTATTAGATGACTTATTTCCTTAATATTATTTATCAGATTCAACAGTTTTCCAAAATGCTGAATAAATTGAAACTGCTGCCTGACCATTCACAGCACTACCTGTATTATTAGCCATTCCAGGGAAAACGAGTGCAACGACCACTTTAGGCTTGTTAGAAGGTGCATATGAAGCCAAACTAAGTGCTTCAGTTTCAGATGTTCCATAGAATGTTTGAGCAGTACCTGTTTTAGCTGAAATTGATGGTGTTACATCACTCATCGCATTCCCAGTTCTCAATGAACTTGATCCATGAACAACCTTATAAAATCCTGATTGAACAACATCAAATTCTGATTTTGTTGCGTTAACTGTACTTAAAATATTAGGTGTCATTTCAGTTTGAACAGAACCTAAAGAACCATCCTCATTTGTTGAACGAATCGCTTTTACAATTTGTGGTTGTAATCTTGTACCACCATTAGCCATCGTTGACATGTATTGCGCTAATTGAATAGTTGTATATGAATCATAATTTCCGAAAGATAAATCAAGTGCTTTACCAATATTTGTTTGGTTAGCTACACCCTCAAAACCAGTTGACTCACCAGGTAAATCAACACCTGTTTTGATACCAAGTCCGAATTGATTAAAGTAACCACGCATTTTGGGGAAAATTGAATTCGACATATCCAGTGAAGAACCACTTGAATATTTGAATCCGCCTTCTCTCATTGCTAACTGCATCATGTACGAGTTAGAAGAAACCATTAATGCATCAGAAGCTGTTAACGCAACGTTAGCTGAACCAGATGTATTAAACCATGATGACTTAGGAGCTGTCCCAGCAAGCTTAATAGGTTCATCAGTTATGGTATTGCTAGTTGGTGTAATTGCCCCATCCATCATAGCTCCCATAACCGTAGCACCTTTTACAACAGAACCCATGGTAAATACTTGATTAATCGACCCTAAAGCATCATCCGTAATCTTACCTGTTTTAATATTTCGATTAACACCGGCCATTGCATAAACGGCACCTGTATTTGGGTTCATGACAACTGCGTAGGCCCCTGGATTATAAGGATTGCTTCCAGCAATTGATTTCACACTATCGTTCATAATCTTTTGAACTTGAGCTTGGAATTTAGCGTTAATATTTAAGACGAGATTATCACCTTTTTTACCACTATATTCTTGTACTTGTTTTACTATTTTACTATTAGCCACTTCAACCTTAGTTTGTGACTTTGTTCCTTTTAAAACATCTTCATATTGTTTTTCTAAATAACTCTGACCAACACTATCATTTCGTGAATAACCTTCAGTCATTAACGTTTCCACGCTATCACTAGGTAGCCCAGTAGCTTCACTAGTGACATTTCCGATGATACTGTTCATACTTTTACCATTTGGGTAACTTCGTGACCAGTTAGTTCCTATTTTAATCCCATTCATCCCTGATAAATGTTCACCTACTTCAGCCATCTCCTTATCGGAAACATCAGAGGTTTTTAAGTAAACAGTTGATAATGAATAAGCACCCGTCATTTTCCCAAAAACAGTAGCAGCTTCTTTTTCTTCATCAGTTAATGAATCAATGTTATTTTTAACAGCATATGCTACTGTCAATGTATTAAAATCAGTAGTTGATAATTTGTTTAACTCAGCAGATGTTAAATTTTTTTCTTTTTTTACAGCAGCAGTGACAGCTTTTAAATGCCCCTTATCCGCTAAGTAGTAATCAGCAGCATTGCGGTCTGTTAATTTACTCGTATCAATACTGACATAGGTTACTAAGTTATTAGCTATCTTATATAAATCAGGCGATAGGATACCTGATCCTTTTGTATAAGTAATTGCTCGAGAAGAATTATTACCAACTAGAACCTTACCTGTTGAGTCATAAACCATCCCACGCTGTACATTCTTAGTTTCTGTTGTCGTATCCGTACTATTAACTGTCGCTTCAAATGAAGCTCCGTTTAAAATTTGTAAATAGGCTAACTGCGCCAGTAATGCTGCAAAAAGTAGGAAAACAATAAAAAACAGGAAATTTAATCTAAATGGAATATGTGATTTATTTTGTTTGCTTCGACCTTGTTTTGTTTTTGGAAGTTTCACGTTTAATTACCTCTCACTGTATCATTATTAGTCTTTTAATTCGTATAAATATATCATTTACCATATTACCACATTTTTAAGATTCATTGGCCCAATAAACAGGCTAACAATTTATATTATAATAAAAACTTTAATAATCAGATTAAATATATTTTTATCTGCTGCTGATTTATGCGGTAAAGTCCCAAATATGCTATTCTTATTACCATACATTAATAGTCAGAGAGGTTTTAAAATGGTTAAGCTTAAAAATTATCTTAAAAAGAATCATGTACTCCTTCTAAGTTTCCTTATTCCTTTATTCATTATGCTTTGTTACTTTATTGGCCGCAAAATGTATCCTTTTGGGAATAGTTCTCTATTAACTGTTGATTTAGGTCAGCAATATATTGATTTTTTCTCTTATTTTAGAGCCACACTTCTCCATCATCCTACTAGTTTTTTCTATTCATTTTCACAAGCAATTGGTGGTGATATGTTAGGTGAGTGGGCATACTACTTAATGAGTCCTTTTAATCTTATTTTCTTAGTATTTCCAGGAAAATCAATTTTAGCGGGTGTTATGGTAGTCACCCTTTTAAAATATGCCTTATCAGGCCTTACGTTCGGTTTATTATTAAAGAAAACAACAAGAATGACTTCACTTTATATCCCATTATTTGCCACAGCGTATGCGCTAATGGGTTGGACGATTGCTAACCAACTTAATTTATTATGGTTAGACGCTGTTATTCTATTACCTTTAGTTATTTTAGGCTTTGAAAAATTACAGTTGAATTCAAAAAGTTGGGCTTATACTTGGTGGCTTGCGTTACTTTTAATCGTTAACTATTATATGGGTTATATGGTCTGTCTTTTTATGATTTTATATTTCTTATATACAACAAGTCGTGTATCTCTATCAGTTAAACAATTTTTTAAAAAATCATGGATTTTCATCTATAAATCTCTAGTTTCTGTAGCAATTTCAGCAATTATCCTCTTTCCAACTCTATTCTCATTGCTTTCAAGTAAGGGAGAATACACGGAAGAATCTATTAAAGCAAAAATTGAATATAATCCTTTAGCGATGCTTTCAAAATTTGTGATTGGTTCATTCAATTTTGATCAAATGCCTTCTGGTTTCCCTAATATTTTTGTAGGGAGTTTGGCTTTAATTGGTTTTATCTTATATTTCATGAATAACCGTTTTTCAATTAAAGAACGGGTTGTCTCTTTTTTAATCACAAGTTTCTTGATCCTATCGATGTGCTTTGAACCTTTAGATTTACTATGGCACGGAATGCAATTTCCAGTTTGGTATCCTTATCGTTTTTCATTTGTATTTTGCTTTTGGATTATCCTTTTAGCTGCTCAACAATTTGAGTACTTTAATCCTATAAAATTCTGGAAATTGAGTATTGTAGGTCTTTTATTCATCGGAATGTTTACGTACTTATTTATATCAAAAGAATCTTATAGTTATTTATCTGATGAAACTTTATTCCTATCAATTTTATTTATTCTTTTAACGTTAATTTTAATTCAGTTCCAAGATCATGCATCACCTTCATTCAAATGGTTGTTATTTGCAAGTGTAATAGCTGAGATGTCATGTAACGCTGTTTATTCATTAGATAACATTAGTTATTTATCTACAAGTGAATACGACGTGTCAACGACTGCCCTAGCAACTGAAAGTAAATCGTTAAAAAAAATTGATAATTCTTTCTATCGTGTCGCACAAACATACAGTCGGACTAAAAATGATGCCATGTCAGCTGATTTTTTCAGCGGTTCCCATTTTAGTTCTGCTTTTTCAAAATCAATCCCAACTTTTTACGGTAAGATAGGACAACCTGATGGTGATAATTATGTCACTTACTCAAATGGTACCTTGGTAACAGATGCCCTATTAAATATGAAGTACGTTTTTACACCAAAACAATTACGGACTTCTAAGGCATTGGACACACAGTTAGAAACATTGACACCACTAACTGAAAAACCTGATACAGCTTACTATAGACCTGTCTCAAATAACTCGTTAACTGAAACGGTTAAAAATCCGTATGCTTTATCAATTGGCTATGCAGCAAATGATACTATATTGACAAACAAGAATAAAACAACTAACCCATTAAGATATCAGTCTGATTGGTTATCTGCTCTAACCGGTATTAATAACGATGCTTTATTTACACCAATTAATTTTAATACTGTCAATTTTGATAACGTTGGTTCACAAATTAATTTAACAAATTCTATTCTAACAAAAACGAAACTAAATAAATCTGGACTAGTCACTTTCACATACACACCAACAACAAACGATGCTTATTATTTAACCTTAGGTTCAGGATTAAGTACTGATAATGTTTTATTTAAATTAAATGGTCACGAATTAAAACAATATAAAACGTATCGAAATACAGTTGTTGTTAATATTGCATCCAATAATAAAGGTAAAAAAATAGTTCTGACAGCTAAATTAAAGAAAAGAACCCTTTTCTTAGAAAACTTTACGCTTTATCAAATGAATGTTAATTCATTTAAATCCCAAATTAAGCAACTAAAATCTAGTGAATTAAACGTTACAAAATACAATCAACATTCAATCACAGGTTCAATATCAGTTAAACGTAATCATCAAGTCGTCTTTACAACGATTCCATACAGTAAAGGTTGGCATGTTAAAGTTGATGGTAAATCCGTAGCAACTAATAAATCATTGAATACTTTTCTCAGCTTTAAAGTTGCTAAGGGAAATCATACCGTTAAACTTATCTATTGGCCACCATACATGGGTATTGGTTTGATCGTCTCAATTTTGGCTATTCTCTTGATACTTATTAAGCCAATTATCGTTCACACAAAAAGATTGATTAAATAGTTTTTGTATAATACAAAAGGACAAGATTGCAATATGCAATCTTGTCCTTTTATTTAGTCTTGTTCATTTTTTCATCAAATTCTGTGACAGCTTTTGTTTCACCAATAATCAGTACCTGATCATTTGGTAAAATAATTTGATCTGCTAATGGTGAAATAATCATTTCTTTACCACGTCTAATACTGATTACATTTAAATTAAATGTTGATCTGAAATTTAATTCATCTAATGTCTTATTAACATATCTCGGATCTGTCATATCAATTTCTGCCAATCGGTAATCATCATCTAAATCTAAGTAATCTAACAAATGATTAGAACTTAATGCCCTACCCAACTTGATTCCCATATCTCGTTCAGGATGAACAATATGATCTGCCCCAACCTTTTGGAGTACACGAGCGTGATATTTATTCAATGCTTTAGCCGTTACGACAGGAACACCTAATTCTTTAACCATCAATGTGACTAAGATACTTGCTTGAATATCTTCACCAATTGCGACAATCACATGATCAAAATTACGAATACCGATTGATTTTAAAGCTTCATCATCTTGTGCATCGGCAACAACAGCATGTGTTGCAATATCCATATAATCATTTACACGAGCTTCATCCCTATCAATAACTAAAACTTCTTGCCCATACTCAATCAACGTTTCGCAAACACTCGCACCAAATCGACCTAAACCGATTATTGCAAAATTCTTTTTCAACTTATCTCACCTACTTAATTTAATAAAAAAAGACTAAGTAACAAATGATTTGCAACTTAATCTTTTATATTTAGCTTTTATAAATTATCTTTAACATCGGTAATTTTGACTTCAAAATTACCATTTGGTGTTTCAATTGTTACTGTTTCATTTAATTTATGGCCAACTAATCCTTTAGCGATTGGTGATTCATTTGAAATTTTACCAGACATTGGGTCAGCTTCTGCCGCACCAACAATCGTGTATGTTTCTTCCTCTTCACCAGGTTCCATAAATGAAACTGTTTTACCAACAGAAACTTCGTCAGCATCTACACCAGCGTTATCAATAATTTCTGCATAATGGAGCATATGTTCAATTGTTTTAACTCGGCCTTCAACAAAACTTTGTTCATCTTTAGCTGATTCATATTCTGAATTTTCTGATAAATCGCCATAACTACGTGCAATCTTAATACGATTAATAATTTCTGCACGCGTTTTTGTTTTTAATGTTTCAAGTTCTTCTTCAAGTTTAACTTTACCGTCTACGGTCATTGGATATACTTTATCTTCTGCCATCACTTACTCCTCTTAAAATTAATAAGTTCAATATGCCTATCAGGTTAACATTTAATTTTGTGATTGTAAACCGGTTGCGTGGATTATTGAACATAATCATTATCAGCCTGTGTCATAGGTGAAAATGCTTGGTAATATTCATACGTTTTAGAATATTCTATTTTTTTAGAATTTGAATTGAAAATAAAATAGAAATTACCTTTCTTTCTGTCCAATGGTGTCAAAACAGCCTGGATAGAATCTAAACTAGCATTGTTAAATGGACCAGGTCCATATCCTTTATAAACGTACAAATTATATGGTTTATCCACGTAATAATCAGCTGACGTTAAATCTTTTTGCGGTATATTTAGCGCATAACTAACTGATATTTTTGATTGTAACGTTATTTCTGATGCAATTCGATTGAAATAAACACCGGCAATTTTTTGACGATCTTTATGGTTTTCCGTCTCTTTTTCAACTAATGAAGCGAGAGAAATGACCTCTTGTACTGTTAATTTTTGTTTTTTTATTGTTGCATAATAAGGCGATAATTCATCATTTGCTTTAACAATCATTTGCTCAACAAGATTTTTTAACGTTGTTTTTTTATAAACAGTATACGTAGCTGGGAACAAATAACCTTCTAAAGGATATCTCACGTTTTTAGATGCCATAGTGGTATCTAAAAGATCTGGATATTTTTTATCTAAGTAATCCAAAAAAGTTTTATTTTTCATTAATTTAATAAAATCATTATATGAAAAATTTGTTTCTTTTGAAATGGATTTACCGATTTGGTTAATTGTTGTTCCCTCACCAACTAATACTTTCGCTAATTTATTTTGTATAGGCTCACTACTTCCACCTTGTTGAAGTGTCCAAGCAATTTTATCCAAACTCATAGATGCCTTAAGTTGATAGTAGCCGCCCTTAAATTGTGACACCTTTTTTTGCTTGACATAGTACGTATACACCGTACCACTTTTAATAATTTTATTTTTTTCTAAAATTGTTCCAATTTGTTTTGTACTTGATCCAATTGGAATATAAACTTGTTCAATTTTATTATTATTTTTATCTAGTGGATCTAAAGATGCCTTGATATATCTATAGGTCATAAACAATATTGTCAGTAGTAATATACATAATAATGCAATGACCCCTGCAATAATTTTCTTAGCCTGGTTTTTATTATTCTCTGGCGGTAATTCTGGAGATGTATCATCTTTTTTCATTGTTTAACCTCCTCACGCTTAATAATAAGTATTATTAAGCTGCGTCCTAAATTATCGAATATCAGCCCTAAGCGTCTCTTTTAAAGCTTCGATAACACGGTTAAAATCATTTGTGACATCTTCTTCAACCAAAGTTTTTGTAATATCTTGATAAGTTAACGTATAAGCAAGGGATTTCATGCCATTTTCAATATGAGATCCTTGATAAAGATCAAATAAATGAACATCAATTAAAGACTTTCCACCTTGTTTTTTAATTAACGCTTCAATCTCACTGTTAGCTATATCATTAGCAACTAGGAGGGCCACATCACGAGTAACTGATGGGAATTTAGAAATAGGCGCAAATAATCGGTCTGCTTTTTTCGCATCAACTAATTTTTGAAGATCTAATTCGAAAACGTATGTTTCCTTTAAATTAAATTCTTTAGCTGAATTAGGATGTACTTGGCCGACAAAACCAATTAATTCATCTTTTAAATAGATATCAGCTGTTCGTCCTGGATGCATATCTTCATGACTTTCAGAAGATACATAAGTAACATCATCAACTAATTCTAATTGTGTTAATAATTGTTCAACAACACCTTTAATCATGAAGAAATCAACAGGTTGTTTTTCATTTTGCCAATTTGCAAGTTTAAATAATCCTGTCATTGCACCTGCAATATGTTCAATTTCAGTAGGTCGCTCTTCGCCCTCACTGCGGAAAAAGACTCTTCCTTGTTCATAGAAAGCAAGATTGTCAGATTTTCGTGCTTCATTGTACGCTAAATCATCTAATAACCCGCTGATTAAGTTCATTCTTGTTGTTGTTCGTTCTGAGCTCATTGGGAACATTAAATTTGTCGTAAAAACATCTTTTTCTTCAAAAATAAATTTACCAGCTTTTTCTTCCGTTGTTAATCCATAACTAATAACTTCAGATAACCCAGCTGATTCCAAAATATGACGCGCCTGTTTAATCATTTTTTGTTTATAAGTATATTTACCAGGAGTCATTTTGCCAGTTGGTAGTGTAGAAGGAATATTATCGTATCCATAAATACGCGCGATTTCTTCTACTAAATCTGCTTCAATACTAATATCCCAACGTCTTGCAGGAACTTCAACATTTAAAGTACCATCGCGATTTACAACCGTAAATCCTAATTGTTTAAATAATTTAGTGATTTCAGATTCTGATAATTCAGTCCCAAGTACACCATTAATATGTGCCACCGTTGTATCAACAAAAGTTGACTCTGCTTCTAGCTTACTTGCACTTGCCGTACCCGACACAACTGTTCCATCACCTAAATTAGCGATTAACTCTGCTGCTGCATCAAGTGCTTCTTGTACTGTTTCAACGTTAATACCACGTTCAAATCGCATTGAGGCTTCACTATGAATACCATGTGTGCGTGCTGTTTTTCTAACCATTGAATTGTTAAATACTGCAGATTCAATCGCAACTGTCACAGTTTCGTCGGTTATTTGTGTTGATTCGCCACCCATTGTCCCAGCAATAGCAATCGGTGTTTTACCATTTGTAATCACAATATCTTTTTCTTTTAATTCACGTTCTTCGCTATCTAGTGTTGTAATCTTTTCGCCAGCAATAGCTGTTCTTACTAAAATATCTTTACTTCCCAATTTATTATAATCAAAGGCATGTAATGGTTGACCATAATCCATCAATATATAATTGGTCACATCAACGACATTATTAATAGGTCTAACGCCTGCGTTCCAAAGACGAATTTGTAACCACATTGGACTTGCTTTAATTGTTAAATCTTTAATCACGCGCATCGAATATGTGGGTGCTAACGTTTTATCAGGCAACGATAAAGAAATGTAATCTTCAATTTTTTCAGTAGATGTTTCTTTCAATTCTGGATGCTTAAATGTTGCCGGAACATCATAGTCAGCAGATAGTTCATGTGCTACCCCACGCATACTTAACATATCAGCACGATTTGGTGTCACATCAATATCAATAATGTCATCATTCATACCTAAGTAATCAAAGACTGATTCACCAGGAATTGCATTTTCTGGCATTACGTAGATACCTTCTACAAATTCTTTAGGCACGACACTATCTGAAAATCCAATTTCTTGTAATGCACAAATCATACCTTCAGAAGCTTGTCCGCGCATTTTACCACGTTTGATTTTAACATTATCAGCAATTCTAGAATTGGGTAATGCAACAATAACTTTTTGCCCTGCGGCAATATTAGGTGCGCCACAAACGATTTGACTAAGAGATCCTTCACCAACATCAACTTGGCAGATATTTAAATGATCAGAGTCTGGATGTGGTACCAAACTATCAACATATCCAACAACAATTTTTTTAAGTCCTTCAGAAGGACGTTCAACGCTATCAATTTCAACGGCTGTACGAGCTATTTTTTCAGCAATAATTTCAGGTTCAATTTCTAATGTTAAATATTCATTCAACCAATTTTTAGATACTTTCATTATCTCTAACCTCTTTTCGTAAATTGTGACAGGAATCGATTATCGTTTAAATAAAAATGACGAATATCGTCGATACTATATTTAAGCATCGCAAAACGATCTGGTCCTAAACCAAAGGCAAAACCACCGTATACTTCAGGGTCGACACCGGCCATTCTTAATACATTAGGATGTACCATTCCAGCGCCTAAAACTTCTAACCAGCCTGTGTATTTACAGATTGAGCACCCTTTACCCGCACATTTAAAACAGGTCACATCGACTTCAACTGACGGTTCCGTAAATGGGAAGTAACTTGGTCGTAACCGAATTTCTTGTTCTTCTCCAAAAATTGTTTTAGCAATCAGTTCAATCGTTCCCTTTAAGTCTGCCATCGTAATATGTTTGTCGATTACTAACCCTTCGAACTGGTGAAATTGATGTGAATGCGTTGCATCATCTGTATCACGTCGATAAACTTTACCAGGTGAAACCATTTTTAATGGTCCTTTTGAAAAATCATGTGTTTCCATTGTCCTTGCTTGAACGGGTGATGTTTGTGTTCTCATTAATAATTCTTTTGTAATATAAAATGTATCTTGCATATCACGAGCGGGATGATCCGCAGGTAAGTTCAACATTTCAAAATTGTAATGGTCTTCTTCTATTTCTGGACCTGAAACAACTTGATACCCCATACCCAAAAAGAGCTCTTCCAATTCTTCAATCACTTGCATAATAACATGTGGCTGCCCTAATTGAATTTGGGCACCTGGTAGCGTTACATCGATTTTTTCTTTTTCCAACTTTTTAGCAGTCATTTTAATTTCAAGTTCTTCATTTTTCACACGAATAGCTTCAGCTAACTCATTTTTAATGGTATTAGAAAAGCTACCAATTTTAGGTCGTTCTTCGGCTGATAATTCCTTCATACCTCTTAAAACTTCTGTGATTGGTCCTTTTTTTCCAAGTAAATTAACACGAATAGCATTAATTTGTTTTAGATCCTCTGATTCACGAATTTGTTTCAAGCCTTTTTCTTGTAACTCAAGTAATTTCTCTTTTAAATCCATTAATATCGACTCCTTTATTAGTTGTTTTGATAGATTTTAGACACAAAAAGACCCCGTCCTAAAAAGGGACGAGGTCTCGCGGTACCACCCTTGTTTTTGAGAATACAAATTCCCAAACACTCAAAATGATAACGGCCATTAACCGGTTAATTGCATGATTTAAGTTAGCCTACATTAATTAACAGCTCTAGAAGTGAATTCAATATTTTATTTATTGGTTAGTTTCAGTCTAGCTAACCATCCCTTTAAATCCAAGAAAAATATCTACTATTTTCTGTCTAAGCCTTTATTCTATATTCATAGTTTAAAGGTATCAAAGCCTATCGTCAAGTCTTACTCGCAATCTTTAAGTGTATACCACTTTTCTGACCATGTATGGACGCTATCCATCATATTTTTCATGTCTTTTCCTTGTTCAGTAAGCTCATAAAAACTACGACTAGTTTCACCGATGGCGACTCTTGAGATAATATTAGTATCTTCAAGTTCTTTTAAACGTTCAACTAATACACGGTCACTGCATTTATCAACCTTTTGAGCTAATTCTTTAAATCGTTGAGGTCCTTCATCCAATAAAACGTTAATAATTAAACCGTTCCATTTTTTACCTAATATTGAAAAAGTTTTTTCAAATTTAGGACACATTTCATAATTTGTTTTTTCTTGAACAACTTGCATAATTAACCCCTCCTCAGTTACTTTATTACTATATTTTATCATTAACTAACAAAAAGTAAACAAATTGGTTCGTTTTCGAAAAAACAAAAAGGATAAGCCTGTAGGCCTATCCTTTTTAAAACTATTTTAAAATTGCAATTAATTGCTGAAAGCTATGTTTTGATTTATTTTTTAACGGTGATGAAACTTCACTTGTTGCTTCATATTTATCAACCATGGTTACAATATATCCCTCTGGATATTTAGGTGGTGCAACAGTAGCACCCCACATATGTTTCATGATGATATCTTTTTCTAAATCAGATAATGTCGTTAACTTCTCTGCATTTCTAATAGCGATACGCGGATGAATCCAAGCATGTGTACCGCGATCGAATTTAGTTGTACGCCAATCGTAGTAAAATAAATCATGTAATAATCCGGCCCTTGCCGTTGCTTTTGCATTTAAATGTAATCTTTTAGCGATACGATAACTGTCATAGGAAACTGAGATTGAATGTTCTAATCGAGTAGAAAAATGATGTTGTGTATATTCACTTAATCTTTGAACTTCTGGTTTTGCCAAAAGGTCTCCAACATAACTCATATATAATTCATCATCAAGATACGAATCTTTTTTCATATACTAGTACGCCCCCAAAATATTTTTTCCTATCTCCATCATAACTGATTGAGCACCTATTGCAAGCGCAATCAGTTATCTTTAGTAAATCGTAATAATTTCACCAAATATCATAATTAAGCTTTAAGATGAAACATTAGTACACCTGCAGCAATAGCGACATTTAACGATTCAGCACGACCTTTAATTGGAATATATAAATTAGCATCCGTTTCATTTAACAGGTCATTACGCATCCCGTTACCTTCATTTCCCATAATTAAACCAAAATTATCTGTAGCAGAAATCTCACGATAACTAAGTGCATCTTCATTTAATTCAGAACCATAAATAGCAATATTATTTTCTTTGAATAAGGTAGTAACTTCCATTAAATCGGCATCCACTAATTGAACATGAAATTGGCTTCCCTGCATCGAACGTAAAACTTTAGGATGATGACTATCTGCACTACCCTCACCAAAAATGACACCTGTTAAACCGGCAGCATCGGCAGTTCTAACCATTGTTCCAATATTTCCTGGATCTTGAACACCATCTAGCATTAACCAGCCACCAGTTAAATGGTCAACTGATAATTGTTGATTTTCTTCCATCTCAGTTACCGCGTAAATACCTTGTGGCGTACTCGTGTCAGCAAGATATAAACTAACTTCAGATGAGATTTCTACTTGCTCAATTGTCGTATCGGCTATTTCATCAAAATATCTAAAATCATTAGTAACAAGCAAATATTCAATTTTTGTGTTTGCCATGAGTGCTTCTTTAACTAAATGCCAGCCTTCTAAAAGGTATTTATTTTCCTTTTTACGACCTTTTTTAGTTTGTAATTTTTTCCAGTATTTAATCTTAGCATTCTGTGTTGAATTAATTTTTTCCATAAATGTACCCCTCTTACTATTGGAAATAATTATAGCATATTTAAAATAGCATTAGTTGGTCATTATCATCTTTTCCAGTTATAATGAAAGCAATAAATGCCTATATCTACTTTATAATATGGAGGGATTACATTATGAGTGCTATTCAAATAACTGTTTTTGGTCGCGTGCAGGGTGTTGGCTTCAGATATACGACGAAGAGATTAGCCGATGATCTAGGCATCTACGGGTCAGTACAAAATAATTTTGATGACAGCGTCACAATTAAAGCAAGTAGTTCAGATAATACCCAATTAGAAAAATTTATTCAAAAAGTTAAAAATTCACCTACACCAGCCGGTAAGGTGACTGATTATAAAGAAACCTCCTTAACTAATTATATGCCGACTGCCTTTACCGTTATTTACTAATTACGATTTATTTATAGCCCATTGAAATCCCCCTATATTTAAAGTATAGTAATCGATATAGTCACTTTAAGAGGGGAAAATATATTAATGAAAAAGATTAAACGTTTAACAATGCTCCCAATATTCATGGCGCTTGTCCTGTTCCTATCGGGATGCGTCCGCAGAGACAAGAATGGTAATCCTTTTGGGATGGTTTACGACTATTTAGCAAAACCAACTCAGGGATTGCTTGACTGGTTATCCGCTCATCTAGGTAACAACTACGGTCTAGCAATTATCGTTATCTCAATCGTCATTCGCTTGGCACTTATGCCAATGATGATTAATCAATCGAAAAAAGCGACCGTTCAACAAGAAAAAATGGGTTCGATTCAACCACAATTAAAAGTCATTCAAGAACGACAAAAAAATGCTAAAAGTTCAGAAGAAAAAGCAGCTATCAGTCAAGAAATGATGGCACTTTATAAAGATAACAACGTCAGCATGACTGGCGGAATTGGCTGCCTACCATTATTAGTTCAAATGCCAATTTTTGCTGCGCTATACGCTGCAATCTTATATTCTTCAGAATTAAAGGATGCTGTCTTCTTTAGCATTAAATTAGGTACACCATCAATTATCTTTACTGTGCTATGTTTCATTGTGTATTTGGGTCAAGGATTCATTTCAACAATTGGCATTCCGCCAGAACAAAAGAAAACAATGCAAACAATGTTAATTGCTAGTCCAGTTATGATGGTCTTTGTTACAATGAGTGCGCCAGCAGGTATTGGTCTCTACTTCTTCATCGGTGGCCTCTTCGCTTGTGTTCAAACATTTATAATTATGTTAATGCGTCCTAAGATTCGTCGCGAAATTCAAGCTGAACTTGCTAAGAACCCACCAATTGTTAGAGAACGTTCAACAATTGATGCTGTTGAAGAAACAGTGGAACAAACAATTGATAATGTTGAAGATAATCTTTCAAATGTAGCAAAAAATAATCGTAATCGTAATGCTGGTAAACAAAACCGCAAATAAAGATTAACCATTAAAAAAAGCTTACCATTCTTAGAATTGCTCTAAGAATGGTAAGCTTTTTTTATTATACTGTCTAAATTTTTGTATTGCATTTCAACACTAGTCTCTTCTTATCTTTTCGGTTGGTTTAGTAGTAGCTAGAGGCAACGAAATTCTGAATATTGAACCACGCTTCTCAACACTTTCTACCACTAATGTTCCTTTATAACCCATAATGAGTTTTTGTGCGATTGATAATCCAAGACCATTACCGCCTTTATCACGACTTCTAGCTTTATCAACGCGATAGAAGCGATTAAAAACATTTTTTAAGTCATCTTTAGAAATTCCTTCACCAAAATCTTGAATAGCAATTTGAACCATTTTCATATCTTTTGATGCTGAAATATGAATTTCTTTTCTTGTTTCTGAATATTTAACGGCATTATCCATTAGAATAATTAAAACTTGTTCTAAGTGATTATGCGATATTTTTACCAAACTTTCTCCATTAAAATCTTCATCTAAAATAAACGTAAAATCGGGATGTATCATTTTAAAATCATTGAAAATTTGTAAAACAACTAATCGGACATCAACTAACTCATTTTTAAATGTCATCTCTACTTGTTCAGCTCTTGATAAATCAAGCATTTCTTGAACTAAACTCTTCATACGATTAATTTCTTGCAAAGATGCTTCAATCGACTCCGCTAGAACTGCCGGATCATCTTTACCCCACCTGTTCAATAATTCCATATGACCTTGAATTATTGCTACAGGGGTTCTTAACTCATGTGAGACATCTTCAACAAATTGTTGCTGTTGATCAACGTAGCGCTCCATCCTATCTAGCATACTATTGAACAAGTCCGCCAAATCAGATAACTCATCATTTCTATGCATATCTGGGACACGTACATGTCCAATTGGTGTTTCGCCTTCATTAATAATATCAATAGTTTCGTTCACTACTTCAATCGGTCTCAGTAACCAAGATGCCAGGATATACCCTAATATAGCACTACCAAAGGTTGCCGTAATAATTAAAACAATAAAAATTAGAATTAATTTATTACTAATTTTATGGTAATTTTCTAAAGCATTAGTTACTTGTGCATACCCGATTTTTTTGCCAGTTTTAGATGAATAAATAGCTCTTCTAGCAACATATCCATTTGCGCCATCAATTGTTTGGCTAGTAAACGTCATTTTATTTTTTTTAACAAATGGTACGTTTAAATTTCTTGAAGCAAAAACTTCTTGTTGCTTCAAATTATAAACACCTACTGCAATATTTTCTCTTGATAAATTAACAATTACTGCATTTGAGTACAAGTTATTTTCGTCTTTATCTGGTCGAGAATCTGCATTTATCGGTTTTAAATGTTGTGCAGTACTTGAAATTGTTAAGTCTTGATTCTCACGACTTAACTGTTGCGTCACCGTTCTTAAAGTATCTTGTACATCTTTTTTTTCTTTATCTAATAAAACGCCACTAAAACTCTGAAAAATAAGCGCAGAAAAAACGGCAAATATAAGTAAAACACCTATTGCCGTTCCTAATGCCCATTTCCATTTAAGTGACATACGTCTTACTTCTTTTGGATGCTGGGTTATTTTTTTTCTCATGATCTCATTACGTACCCTGTTCCTCTGACCGTTTGAATATAACTTTCTTCACCGCTACGATCTATTTTATTTCGTAAGTAACGAATATAAACATCCACAACGTTTGTTTCAACTTCTGATTCATATCCCCAAACTTTAGCTAATAAAACATCTCTAGCTAAAACAACATTAACACTTTCCATTAAAGCTAAAAGTAGTTCATATTCACGTTTGGTTAGCTCAATAACTTCTTCATCACGACGAACAACACGATTTTCTTTTTCAATTGTTAAATCACGGTAAGTGACAGTTGTCTGTTTTGCAACATTTTGTTCACCCTCTATATCAATACGACGTAACAATGCACGTAAACGCGCCAATAATTCTTCGATTGCAAATGGTTTAACAATATAATCATCTGCTCCATGGTCTAAGCCAGATACGCGGTCAATAACTGAATCACGAGCCGTCATCATAATGATTGGTGTATTTTTAACTTGTCGTACACGGCGACAAACCTCAAGACCATTTAATTCAGGTAACATTAAATCAAGTAGAATTGAATCCCAATCTTCATTTAAAGCAGCTTCTAGACCCGTTCGCCCATCAAAATGAACCTCAGTTTCAAATCCTTCATGTTGTAATTCTAATTCAACAAAGCGCGCTAAATTTTTTTCATCTTCAATTATTAGAATACGACTCATATTTTCATGATCTCCTGTTAGTTTTATTTTATTTTCTCATCCATATACACACAATTTTTAACCGATATCTTACTTTTCTTATTCTACCATTAAATGATATTCTTGCATACACTTTGCACTGCTCAACTCATATAGGTATTCAAGCACTTTTTAACCGTTTTTTTAATATATTATTAACTAAAAGAGTAATAAAATTAATATAACAAACCGTTAACTTTAAAAAATATATCATTAACGCTTTATTAAAATGAAAACTAAAAATTGGAATTAGTTATTCGATACCAGCAGCTTTAATCAGTAAAACCGATAATTCAATTATAAATTTTGCCATTTCAATTTCTTTTACAACGTTAACACGGATTTCTCCATTCAGCATACTCAAAATAACTTCTTCAAAAACCTTATATGAAAAGGTTTTATTCTCTGACAAAATAATTCCACCAAACCACATTATATTTTCTAAGTGTGCCGTTAAGTTAGGATATTAGAATATCGAAATTATACCTTAGCGTCTTAAAAAATAGTTACGGATTATCTTATTCCATACTACCTCATTGGTTAACTATTAAAGTTTTTTCCTTTATTTCAACTAAGAACACAATAAAACCCCTTAAGTTAGATTTTTCTCCAACTTAGGGGGTTCCACTTCAAATAGATAAAATTATCCCAAATGCTTCTTTTCCGTTATATACTTATACTTATATTTTATTTACCATTGGCAAAATAACTTTACTTCAGGTAATTTATGACAATAATTCCATGAACCGTTCAACTCTTTCTGGATCATTATGATCAAAGAAGGCAGATTCTTGTTTGTCTAAGGCAGTAATAGTTGCCATGTCTTCCACTGTTAATTCAAAATCAAATATGTCGATATTTTCTGCCATTCGTTCCGGTCTCACAGATTTAGCAAGTGCTACAATACCACGTTGCATTAACCATTTTAGAATAACTTGTCCAACTGATTTACCGTATTGTTTACCAATTTTTGACAATGTTTCATTTTTAAATAAGTCTAACCGGCCTTCAGCAAAAGGTGCCCATGCTTCCATTTGAATGCTTAATTTTTCATGATAGGCTTCATCCGTTAAACGTTGATTCCATGGGTTCACTTCTATTTGGTTAACTTGAACTTTAGCCACACCATTCATATGAGAGAATTCTATTAATTTTCCGATATCAAAGTTAGACACCCCAATAGCACGTATTTTCCCAGCAGATTGTGCGGTAGCTAAAGCGCGCCAAGCACCATATACATCACCGTATGGTTGGTGAATCAAGAATAAGTCTAGATAATCTAACTGCATTCTTTCTAGTGATTCATCAATTGCCTTCATCGCCTTTTCTTCACCAACATGTTGGATAAATAATTTGGTTGTGACAAACAACTCTTCTCGTGTCACTAATCCTTCAGTGATCGCTCTTTGGATAGCTTCCCCAGTTTCAACTTCGTTTCCATAGGCAATCGCTGTATCTAGTAATCGATATCCTACTTTAATCGCTTGATAAACTGCCTCTGCAGTTTCTTCTAAAGGAATTTGATACACGCCAAAACCTAGTTGTGGCATTTTCACTCCATTATTTAATGTAACTGTATTCATTTAAATCGCTCCCTTTTTATTTAATATACTAAGTTAAACACTTGGAGTGCACTCAGAGTCAAGGATTATGCTATATTATTTTAATATTTGTTTATTTTTCAGCTTTAGGCTACTATTACTATAAGTATTTTAGATTACATATAAGGAGAAAAAGCGATGACACCTATTATCACACTTTGCACAATTAATGACTTAGAAATATTACAAAAGATTAGCATTGAAACTTTTACTGATACTTTCGCTGCAGATAACGATCCAAAAGATTTACAAGATTTTTTGGATACCGCTTATTCTTTACCACAATTAACGAGTGAATTAAATGATCCAAATGCATTCTTTTACTTCGTACATGTTAATGATGAGTTAACTGGATATTTAAAATTAAATATTAACGACGCACAAACTGAAGATGACTTTCCGAACGGCTTAGAAATCCAACGAATTTACATTCGCAAAAATCACAAAAAAATGGGATTAGGTCAACTTCTATTTGAAAAATCTAAAGAGGTTGCCAAAGAATTTAAAAAAGATCAACTTTGGTTGGGAGTTTGGGAACATAATAAACCTGCCCTCTCCTTTTATGAAAAACAAGGCTTAACAAAACATAGCCAACATGATTTTGTTTTAGGCGATGCTATCCAAACCGATTTTATTTTAGTTCTAAACAGTAGTGACTCCAAAAATTAGCCTTTTTATAGAGTGGGAAAATCCACTCTATTTTTATACAAATAATTCTTTATATTTTCGGGATTCAATAGATTTTTTCAGCCTAATTTTTCTTTCATATCCATAAACTAACGTCTTAACGTTAATCCCAATGTGACATATTCATAACGTTCATCTAATAATTATTTTCATATACTATTATAAAGTTTAATAGTAAAATTGTATTGATATAGAGTATGTCCATCATAATCTAATTACGCAATATTTCACTAAAAATATTATTTCTGGAGGATTTTCCACATGAGTATCTTTTTCGCTCTCTTATTTATTACTACTTTTATCACATTTTTGGTATATGTTATTAAATTTATTATCGCAAAAATTAACAAAAAGGATACTAATCATGCAAGAAAATTAATATTATTTAGTTTCCTAATCTCATTTATTTTACTCGTTCTAATTGGTATCACTGCACCTTCTTCAAGTAGAAATGCTAGTGTCAAAGAATCTAGTTCCGCCCAATCAAGCTTTCTGTCTTAAAAAGATTACCAACATAACTTTTATTACTGAGACAATTTTTATTGCTTATTTTACATTACAAAAATCTTTGGAGGAACACGTATTATGAACGTTTTATTTGCACTTATTTTTTTTATTTCAATATATTTTATTATTTACTACACAGTTAAAAGATTTATGACAAAAACTAAAAATCCAAATATATACACTAAAATCAAGAAACGGGTTTGGTACCCTACTGCTGTACTGATCATTTCACTTGTAGGCATTGGGATGACTAGTCAGGCCGAACCAACTAAAAAACAATCGCCCCTTACTACCGTAACAAAAGTTGGCTCTGCCGATAAGAAAAAGGCAGAGTCAAAATATGAATCTATAAAAAAAGAAGTTTCTTCAAAAGAATCTGAAGCTGAATCATTGAGTAAAAAATTAAATGAGAAAGAATCTAAAGCCACTTCTGAAAAAGAAAGTGAATCTAAAGCTAAATCTAAATCTGAAAGTTCTCAAAGACTAGCTGCAAAAAAAGAACAAGAACATTTTAACAGCGTTCAAAAAGAAAATAATTCTACATCTACGGATTCATCTAACGCAGATTCTGTTACTACTGGCGGAGGATCCATCATCGGTAATACTAATTCTAAAATTTACCATACTCCCGGTCAAACTGGTTATAAAATGAGTAAATCAAATGCGATTACTTTCCAAACAGAACAAGCCGCTCAAGATGCTGGATATAGAAAGGCGAAAAAATAATGAAATCAACTAATCATTTATTAATACGTGTTCTAATTTTATCATTCACTTTTATTGGTATCAGTAACACGACTACCGTTTTAGCAAAATCTGATTCACATGTTACTTACGACTATACTGCCAAAAAGCAAGCAGAAGAAATTAATAATAAAGTTGATAAAGAACAAGTGAAATTAGACAAACTTAACAAAGAAATCAAAGAATTAAAAAATAAGTTAGCTAAATATGATAGTAAAGATTCTTCAAAAAAAGAAACAACTAAAAAATCTAAGACACTTGATTTATCATCTCTAAACTATAGTGATAAATCTGAAATAGAAGTTAATAATAATATTCCTACTTTCAGCGAAAGCACCCTATCTACTAGTAAAGGTACTTGGGAAGCGTACAGCAACCTAGATTCTCTGAATCGTGCTGGAACCGCCAATGCAATGTTAAGTAAATCTTTAATGCCTACCGCGAAACGCGAAGGGTTAACTTGGAACCCTACTGGCTGGAAAAATAAACGTATTAGTAACGGATGGTTATATAATCGTAGCCATTTAATTGGTTATCAATTATCAGGTCAGAACAATAATCCAAAGAATTTAATTACGGGTACTCGTGAACTGAATGCACCTGAAATGCTTGCCCATGAAATGGATATAGCTACTTACCTTAAAGAACATCCTAATAACTATATTAGATACCGCGTTACTCCAATATTCAGAGGAGATGAACTTCTTGCTCGTGGCGTACAAATGGAAGCTCAATCTATTGGTAGCTCCTCAATTAAATTCAATACTTACATTTTTAATGTAGAGGCCGGTGTTACTCTTAATTATAGGGATGGTACTAGTACACTAAATTAAACAAATAGATAACGGGCGTATAGATACTTCGAGTGGGTTCAATTCCCACTGCTCGCTTTTTACTATAAAAATATTTGGAGGAATTTGTGTTATGAATAAAAAAATAACAATAGTCGGGATTACTGCCATCACACTACTTTCACTAACTGCATGTGGGAATAGCAAGAATACAAGTAAGGATTCTTCATCTTCTGAGGCTGCATCATCTAGTATTATAAAAGCTAAAAAGGAATCAAGTAAGAAAGAGTCCATAAAAAAAGCAACTTCCGAAAGTAAAGCATCATCAGAATCATCTGCTCAAGCATCTAGCATCTCAGCTGCAAGTTCTTCAATTACCGCAGCTGAAAGTTCTATTGCCGCAAGCTCTTCTAGTATTGAGGCTGAGAAAAATAACGTTACTACCACTGAAAAATCTACAAGTTCATCTACATCAACTAAGATGACGCAATCAAAAGCTGAATCACTTGCTTTAAGCTATTTTAAATCATTCAATAATGAGACAAGCGACTGGGAACCAAAAGTTAAATCAAGCGATACTTTAGATAAAGGTAATAAATATATTGTATCCGTCTTCGATACTGAAACACACATGGTAGAATTTGACGTCAATAAATCTACTGGAAAAGTCACTTCTCCAAATTTAGGATATCAACGTTAATTTTTAAAGAGTGATAACAATTTTGTGTTTGTTAATTTTACATGGAGTCGGTACCTCCTTTAACAGCATTGAAGATCTACTTGGTCATTCCAATGTAAGGATTACCCAAATCTATATAACAGTAACTTCAAAACTATTACAATATTTAGATACTTAACTCAAACGTAACCAAAAGCGTAACCAAAAGAAAAAAAGGCCTATCTAACAACTTTTAAATCGTTGTTAGATAGCCTTTTTTAGTATATTTATTAACTTTTTTTATTGTTCAGTATACCAAGTATAGTGGAATGAACCTGGTTTATCAGTACGTTCATACGTATGAGCACCAAAGTAATCACGTTGTGCTTGAATTAAATTAGCAGGTAAAACTTCTGAACGGTATTGATCGTAATACGTAATTGCTGCACTGAATCCAGGAACTGGAATACCAGCTTTAACAGCAATACCAACGATATCTCGAACTGATTCTTGATATTTTTTAACAATATCTTTGAAGTAACCATCTAATAAGATGTTATTTAAATCAGCTTTTTCGTCAAATGCGTCAGTAATATTTTGTAAGAAACGGGCACGAATGATACATCCAGCACGCCAAATCTTAGCCATATCACCAAAGTTTAAATCCCATTCATAATGTTCTGAGGCAACACGTAATTGTTCAAATCCTTGTGCATAACTCATGATTTTACTAAAGTATAATGCTTCACGAATTTTTTCAATTAATTCTTTTTTATCTAATTCACCTAATTTAACTTCTGGTTTAGGTAAAACTTTACTTGCTTCAACACGTTCTTCTTTCATTGCTGAAATGTAACGTGCATAAACAGATTCAGAAATAACTGACTGAGGAACACCTAATTCAAGTGCACTCTGTGATGACCACTTACCAGTACCTTTATTTCCAGCACGATCGAGGATAACATCAACAATAGGTTTACCAGTGCCTAAATCATCTTTACGTGTTAAGATATCAGCAGTAATTTCGATCAAGTAACTATCCAATTCACCTTTGTTCCAGTCAGAGAAGATATCAGCGATTTCATCAACTGAGAGGCCTAATAAATCTCTTAACAAATGATATGATTCAGAAATTAATTCCATATCACCATATTCAATTCCATTATGAACCATCTTAACATAATGACCAGCACCGTTAGGACCGATATAAGTCACACATGGTGTCCCATCGCTAGCTTTAGCAGACATTTCCTCAAGAATTGGTGCAACAAGGTCATATGCCTCTTTTTGGCCACCTGGCATCATTGATGGTCCTTCAAGTGCACCAATTTCGCCACCTGAAACGCCCATTCCAATAAAGTTAATTCCAGAATTATCTAATTCTGCATTACGGCGTACTGTATCTTCAAAGTAAGTATTACCACCATCAATTAAAACATCACCTTTATCTAAGAATGGTAATAGTTCTGCAATAACAGCATCAGTTGGTTTGCCAGCTTTTACCATGATAATAATTCTTCTAGGTTTTTCTAATGAATCTGCAAAATCCTTAATTGAGTAGCTGGGTACTAATTTTTTTTCTGAGTGGTCTTTCATAACTTGCTCAGTTTTAGCTCCCGTTCTATTATAAATAGCTACCGTACGGCCACGACTCTCAGCATTCAATGCGAGATTTTTACCCATAACAGCCATTCCAATAACACCAATTTGTGCTTTATCCATTATAATACCTCCTACATTTCTTTAATTTTTTGTGAATCAAAAACCATGTAATCTAAGAAAGTATCAGCTACCGACTTTGTCAATAAACCCATTTAACTTTCAACGTCAATTATACACTAGACATCAAAAATTCCTATCTATTTTACCTTTTTTTGTTATACTGATTTCAGGAGGTCTTTCAAATATGAAATTAGTTGAAGTACAAGAATTATATTATGCCATCGATACTTTTTTATACAGTCGCGCAAAAGCAGAATTTTCTAACAATATCCCTACTTTTGACTTAGTTGTCCAAGTTAACGACAAATTATTAACGGCCGATTTTTTAGATTTAAAAGATAGTCGAATTCAAATTTATAGTACCACAAGTCAGCACACTATCGCATCTCAGTCAATTCCTTACGAAAATGACAGTAGTAATGCTTTCATCAGTCCGATAAGAAAAACAATCTTTAAAAATTATCGTTCCGAATTTTCAGGCTGGTCTAATCTTAGTAACAAACCAGAGTTATTACTTCTAGATTTGATAGATTTAATTAAATCTATCAAATCGCCCACTTTTAAGGCTGTTAAAACACCGGCTAAAAATGTAACTTATATTGAAAGCCATGCCAAATTACCTTTTCAATTTTTTGATCCAGAGACAGACTTCAAAATTATAAGTTTGAAAATTAGTGAAAAAAAATAAGATTCAATTGAATCTTATTTTTTTTGTACAGAAAAAGCCTTAACACCATGGTTGTTAAGGCTTTTTACTTAATGTAGATTTAGTTGTTTACTTTTACGACTTCTTTTCCGTCATAAAAACCACAGCTAGGACATACATAATGTGATTTTCTTAATTCGCCACAGTTAGGGCAAGCGCTCATACCTGGGACAGTTAACTTGTAATGCGTACGACGCATTCTCTTACGTGTTTTTGATGTTTTACGTGCTGGTACTGCCATTATCAAACACCTCCTTTAAAATTATCCAAAACTTTTAATAAAAGTATTGTTATGTTTATTCCTCTTCAGAACCATCATTATCAAAAAAATTTTGTAATGAGGCAAATCGAGGATCAACTTTTTCTTTTCTAACCTGTACGAGTTTATCTTCAGTAAGAACTTCCCAGTCGTCTCCGGTTGGTAAATCTTCTGCTTTTCTCTCATCATCAGTCAGTATCTGCATCGGAATCTGTAATAACACATTATCCTCTATCACAGAATTCAAATTGAGCATATCTTCTTCCAAAATAATTACAACATCATTTTTATCAAACCGTTCAAGTGCTTTATCGCGATAGCCTACATAAAATTCATCAACTGAAAAATTTAATGGGACATCGACACTCTTTAATGATCGTGTTGATGGCATTTCAACTGTTAAACTAACGTTAAAATGACCAATGACATCTTGATGATCTGCTGACAGAATGCCCGTAACATGGACTTCTGAAACAGCTGTAATTGTTTTGTTGCGCAGCATTAATCCTTCGGAAAGGTTTAACATTTCGTCAACTTGAAGTGGTTCATCACTTTGTTTTTTTAACTCAACTAAGGACCATTTCATGCAAATATGCCTCCTAATGCAACGCTTATGATTATACCTGTGATTAAAAACATTGTCAATGGTATATCCTTGACAGTATGTTAATTAATTTGTTTAGGTCTTCTAAAAAGATCCGATTTTTTATGACTAACTAGCCCATAAATAATTCCTGCTCGATAATCTAATTGGTAAAGTCCCTCTTTATCCTTTTTACTAATTTTTGTTATTATAGGATATGGCACTTCCTTTTTTAAATGATTAAGCAGCGTTTGACCTTTTTTTGAGAACCCTAAGACATGATAATAAGGCTGCTTATATTGTTTGTCAATTTCATTTTGCTTTATTTGTAACAAAATATAAGTTGCTAGTCTTGAGATTTTTGTATAAGTTACTCGTTTCGACTTAACGGCTTGGACCCAATCATCAAAATTAGCCTCGTCAGGCAACTTTTCGTACTGCTGCAACAAACGATACTCAATACCCTCAGACATGCCATAAATCGACGATAATTGACCTGGTGTTGATAGACTCAACTGATATCGAAGATATGGCCAAAAATCTGTCCAATCGGCCCATCTTTCATTTTCTGAATCAAGTCGAGTTTGATTAGGAACAACTTCTACAATCGATTCTTGATGTTGAACTGCTAATCTAATTGCTGTTGCACTTGTAATTTTTTGAGTATCAACAAATTTTGTTTCATGGTAATCAGCCTCTATACGTTGAATCGGACATAACTGGATTTCGGCTTTTTCGGCTATGCAGGCTTCAGCATAAGCTAAACCTAACAAATCATTAGGCCGATTAATTTGAACACCTGTTTTTTCAAAAACAGCTCGTTGATATTGTGTGGCATACGTTTCATTAAACTGATTAAACTCACTATCTAACGTTTGAATTTCAGTTGCGATAGTCATAAAATCCAAATCAGGATGTTCAGCACCAAAAACAAGTCTGGTTATCTTTAATCCGGCCAATAATTTAATGGCACCTTGAGCAAACAAATCAGCCGGTTGAACAGAAAATGCAACGGGTAACTCAACTATTAAATCAACACCAGATTGCAATGCTTGCTCCGTACGGCTCTCTTTATCAAGTGCAGCTGGAATACCTCTCTGTAAGAATTGTCCGCTCATAAGGGCAATAATCGTCGTATCAGGATACTTTTCTTTTATTTGATTAATCTGATACAAATGTCCGTTATGAAACGGATTATATTCAACAATAACCCCAGTCGTGTCCAAGTAACTCACTCCTATTTATCGCAGACAAAAAATAGTCTTGTTGTTTTATCATCAACTTGACTTGTGCCAAAATCAGCCGAAATTTTAATATTCTTAAATCCAGCATTTTTTAACAATTCAGTATACGTATTAACTGAATATGTTCGTTCATGATGGTCCTCAGTTAGACGTTCAAATTGACAGTTAGTATCATTTTTGACAAAAAAAGTTAATTCATGAACGACACTGTGTGGCTCTTCATCTTTAAATGTTGACCACAAAAAAGCTTGATCATCATCCTGATAGTTGTACATATAACCTGGATAAATCTCATCCGTTTGATAGGTTGAGATAACATCAAAAATGAATCGACCATTTTCTTGTAGTAATCCATGAATTGATTTAAAAACGTTTCCTACAGCATCAGCGTCAGGTAAATAACAAAATGAGTCAGCAAAACAAGTTACCGCATCAAATTGTGGTAACTCTGCCTCTTCCAAATTCATCATATCACCTTGTACTAAAGGCAAGGATACATTCGCATCCTGTGCGTGTTGGTCAGCAATTGATAACATTTCTTCAGATAAATCTAAACCAACGACTGAATAACCAGATTGCGTTAAAGCAATTGCTAATTGACCTGCACCACAAGCTAATTCAAGAATTTCAGTTTTCTTATCAGGAACTTGTGTTTCGACAAATGTTTGCCAAGAATCATATAAATCAGGATCCATTAATTGATCATACAATTTTGAAAAGGTGGTATAAATCATTATTCTTCAATCCATGCTGATAAATCTACAGATGCGCCTTCAGACCAGAATTTTTCAAGATCATAAAATTCACGTGATTCAGTTTTAAATACATGCACAATTAAATCTCCAAAATCTAATAAAACCCAACTAGTTGAATTACGTCCTTCAATACGACGGACTTCAACACCTGCTAGTTCTTCTTGATCTTGAATTTCTTTGACGATAGCCTTAACTTGGTGAGCTGAGTCAGCTTGTGTCACCATGAAATAATCAGCTAATAGACTAATTTCATGGACATCAATAGCCACCGTCTTTTCGCCACGTTTACTGTCAGCAGCCTTAACTGCGATTTCTAATTTTTCTATACTATTCATTATTACTCCTCTATTCTGCGACCCATTTATTAAAGGTCAAAATTGTTTTAGGATACACTCTTTTATTGGTATTAATTAAATAACTTAGTGTATGTTTTGTTTCAAATCCAACAGCTGCATCCAAACTTTCAAATGCTTTTTTTCGTGCTTCAAGAACGCCAGAGAACGTCCTACCTTCTTCGATGAAATCAGCGACGTAGACAATTTTATCCAACAAATCCATCTCAACATCGCCTGTCGTATGCTTCACAATTGATGTTAAAATTTTATCATCTGTAATACCTAATTCATCATGTATCAACTCTGCGCCAACAATTCCATGCCAGATAGCATTCCCCCAATTTAATAAATCAGGATCCATATGTTTTTGCTTAATTGTTCTGATAAAGGTGTCATCTGTCCGCTCCTTGGCATAATCATGAATAAGTCCAGCAATACTTGCTCTTTCAATATCACCATTATTATTTTGAGCAAGTTCAATTGCAGATTTTTCAACATTTAACACATGCTGAAATCTTTTTTCACTCAAAGTTTCCTTCAAAATCTGTACTAATTCTTCTCTAGTTCCACTAAAAAGATTATTAGAATAAACTAAATTATTCACGATACAACCCTTCTTTCTCAATATAATTTGAGACTGCCTTAGGTACTAAATAATTAATTGAACAGCCTTTTTTTATCTTATCTCGAATTTGTGTTGAACTAATATCAATTGTTGGTACATCAACCCAAAGTATAGGATACTGACTTGTTTGTTCAAATCCCGTTCGTTTAACTCCAACAAAATGTACTAATTTTACTAATTCATCAATACGAGACCATTTCGGTAAATAATCTACCATATCGCCGCCAATAATAAAATAGTAATCATTTTCCGGATGAGCTGCTTTTAAAGCAACCACAGTGTCATAGGTGTAGCTAATACCACCGCGATTAATTTCAGTATCTTCCAGCTTAAACTTATCGTTATCCGCGATACTTTGATTAACCATATCAAGGCGATACTTTGCATCAATTGCTTCCTTTTTATCCACATGTGGTGGTGTTGCATCCGGCATAAATCGAACTTCACTTAATCCTAATTGCTGACAAACTTGATCAGCAATTATTAAATGACCTAAGTGAGGCGGATTAAACGTACCCCCGAGAATTCCAACACGCTTTTTCGTATTATCAAGAATGGGTTTAGTCTTAAATTTCGTAACTAAATTAATTTCTTTTAATTTTTGGACTTGAATAGTCAAGCTAAAAACCTCCTCAAAATTTTAAATTAAGCGAGTAAATTAACTTTGTCAGAGATATCTCGATTTTCGACATCTGTTGCTGCTTGATAAAGCACTAATGTATGACCAATCACTTGAACAACTTGAATTGAACTATTAGATTCAATAAAAATACGAACTTCATTTGTATCAATTGTTGCATTTTGTAGCATGTTAATTTTGATTAATTCGCGTTTTTCAATTGCTTCGCGAATTTGGTTTAACCAGTTAGTAGACACGCCTTCTTTTCCAACTTGGAAAAGTGGACGTAAATGATGTGCCTGACTGCGTAGATATCTTTTTTGTTTGCCTCTTAATGTCATATGTTAGTTAACTCCTCTTATATCATTGCTTTACGTAAAAGAACCGAAACACCTTTTGGTGCCCAGCCAGCGACTTTAGCACCCTCATTAATGGTTACCCATCCAAGTCCGGCAAAAACTAAATCACTTTTTTGTGTTGCTTTAAATTCAAAACGAACTAATTCTGGGAAGTCGTTCATTTCATCATCTGTTGGTGGATTTAATAAACCACCAGCATGTTTCTCATAAAATTCACTTGCAGTCTCAGTTTTTGTTCTATGAATCATTAAATCATTATCAAGATAAACGACAACACCAGGAGTTCCCCCTGAAATGTAATCAAATCTTGCAACAGCCCCAAAGAATAATGTTTGGTTTTCATTTAACTGATAGACGCGTTGTTTAATTTCTTTTTGAGGAGAAACTAATCTTAGCGCCTTACCTGATAGATAATGAGCCATCTGGTCTTGATGAATAATACCTGGTGTATCAATTAAAGCTCGATCATCGTCCAATGGAATTTCAATCTTATCAAGCGTAGTTCCTGGGAATCTTGAAGTTGTAATCAGGTCTTGGACACCTGTTCTTTGTTTAATGATTTGATTAATCAATGTTGATTTACCAACATTAGTTACTCCAACAACGTACACATCACGGCCTTCACGATACTTTTCAATTAATTCTAATAATTCATCAATCGCAAAGTTTTTTGTTGCACTTGTCAATGCAACATCAATTGGTCGTAATCCTTGTAAATTAGCTTGTTGTCTCATCCAATCCTTTAACTTCGAACGTCTCAATGACTTAGGCAATAAATCAGCTTTATTTCCAACCATTAAAACAGGATTATCACCCACAAATCGATGTAATCCAGGAATTAGACTACCATTAAAATCAAAAATATCAATAACGTTGACGATTAATGCATCAGCACTACCAATTTGATTCAATAATTTTAGGAAATCATCATCAGTTAACTTAACGTCAGCAATTTCATTGTAATGTCGTAGTCTAAAACATCTTTGGCAATATAGTTCATTTGTTTCAAGTCCTTTTTTTACTGCGGATTTAGGTGTATAGCCTAATTCATCTACTTCTTCACTTTGAATTTTTGAGCCACAGCCAATACAAAAAAGATCTTCGTCAATTTCTGGTACTTCAATTATGTCAGTCATCCAATGAATTCCCCCATTTAGTTTTAAAATCGTGTTTTTTAATTAAGTGATTTTTAATTCTTTTTTCAATGAAACGATTAGGTTTTGTATTCCAAGCGTCTGATTCAACAAGTGGTTTAACCAATATACTTTTAATGCCCGCATTATTCGCAGCAGCAATATCAGTCATCAATTGATCACCTATTAAAACTAAATCTTGATTATTCATCTTAAATTCATTTTTAACTTGGTTAATTCCTTTTGTAAATGGTTTTAGAGCTCTGGAAACAAATGGTAATCCAATATGTTCCAGTGCCTTTTCAATACGTTCGTGACTATTGTTAGATACAACAATCACTGGAATTGAAGCCGCAGCTATAAGCTCTAACCAATTCTTCAATTCTGGGGTTCCGTTTGGGTTATCCCATGCAATTAATGTATTGTCTAAATCAGTCATAACAACTTTAATTCCATGATTTTGTAAATCCTCTGGTGTTAAATCATAAATTGATTCAACCATCCAAGTTGGTTTATATCTCTCAAGCATGTTAGCTACCTCAATTTTAGAATAATAATCTAAGTATAATGTACTTTCAACAAAATTGCATGTTTTCCATGAAAACAAATGAAATTAATTTTATTTTCTCATTTTAAAATAATAGAAACGAGTTATTTCAATTTTATATTGCTCTTTTTAAGATTATATTTTGTCTTATTAGTTACATAGACCATAATCATTGATATCACATAAAATTTTTTTGATTTCACTAAAAATAACATACTTAACTTATTTACAGAAATTTTATTAAAAAAAGAGGATACTTGACAATTGGTCAAGTATCCTCTTAAAAGTTATTATTTACTTAATGCTTTTTTAGCTTCTTCTGCAACAGCAGCAAATGCTGCTGAATCTTTAACAGCTAATTCAGCTAACATTTTACGGTTAACTTCAATTTCAGCTAATTTCAAGCCATGCATCATCTTGCTGTAACTTAAACCATTCATACGTGCTGCAGCGTTAATACGTGCAATCCATAGACGACGGAAGTTACGTTTTGTTTGATGGCGATCACGGAATGAATATTGGTACGATTTCATTACTTGTTGTTTAGCTACCTTAAATTGGATATGTTTTGATCCACGGTAACCTTTTGCTAATTTAAGCATTCTTTTGCGACGTTGACGTGTAACGGTTCCACCTTTAACTCGTGGCATGAAAATTCCTCCTTATTGAGCCATTTAAAAATGGCATCAATTGTCTAATTTATATTTATTATTTCATTTGTGAAAGCATTTGTTTGATACGCTTGTTATCTGATGCTGACACTGTAGTTGATTTGCTTAATTGACGACGTTGTTTCTTAGTTTTACCATGCATACGATGACTTGTATATGCTTTAGAGCGTTTTAAGCCACCATTTCCTGTACGTTTAAAACGTTTTGCTGATGCACGATGAGTCTTTTGTTTTGGCATAATCTAATATCCTCCTAATATAGCTTTACTTTTCAGCCTTAGGTGCAAGCATCATGAACATACTACGTCCATCCATCTTCGCTCTTGATTCAACTGATGCAACTTCTTTAGCTGCGTCAGCGAAGCGATTCAAGACATCACGTCCGATTTCTTTATGCGTAATTGCACGGCCTTTAAATCTAATTGATACTTTAACCTTATCACCTTTTGCAAGGAATTTTGAGGCATTTTTCAATTTTGTATTGAAATCGTTAATATCAATCGTTGGACTAAGTCTAACTTCTTTAACATTAACAATCTTTTGGTTTTTACGGGCTTCTCTTTGTTTCTTTTGTAATTCGAAACGGTACTTCCCGTAATCCATAATCTTAGCAACAGGTGGTTTTGAGTTAGCGGCAACAACAACAACATCTAAATTAGCAATTTCTGCCATATCTAGTGCTTCTTGTTTCGTTTTAACACCAAGTTGTTCGCCATCATCACCGATCAAACGAAGTTCCGATGCGCGGATACCTTCATTGACCATTTTGTCTACTTTATCAACTGCTATGGCAATGCACCTCCAAATTTTTTTGAGAAAAAACACAGAAAAACGGGCAACAATAATAAATTATCGCAGCCCGCTTGAAATCCATTTTAATTGGAATTTAATTTCAATAATATTCTGCCCAGAGACTCTTTGTCTCTTCAGGCGAGAAGCGGGAGCCTCTGCTTTTTCTTAACTTTTATATCATACCAACTTGAAGACTCATTGTCAAGCAAATTAAAATGAGTCTTTTTTATGCTTTACGACTATAGTTGGCAATTTCTTTTGTAATGTTGTTAATAAAATCTTCTTTTGTAAAGATATTTGAATCATCTTCACCATGTCGACGAACAGAAACTGTATTTTCAGCTACTTCATTATCACCGACAACTAAAATATAAGGTACTTTAGTAACTTGCGCTTGACGCATCTTATAACCCATCTTTTCGTTACGTTCATCAACCGTTACTCGTACACCACGAGCAACTAAGTTAGCACGTAAATCATGCGCATAATCGGCATGAAGATCGTTTTTAACAGGAATAATTGTTACCTGTTTAGGAGCCAACCAAGTTGGGAATGCTCCTTTGTACATTTCTGTTAAGTAAGCTGTAAAACGTTCCATCGTTGAAACAAGTCCACGATGAATCATAACAGGACGGTGTTCTTCACCATCATCACCGATGTATGATAATTCAAATTTTTCAGGCATCATGAAATCTAATTGAATTGTTGATAACGTTTCATCATTTCCTAACGCTGTTTTTGTTTGAACATCTAATTTAGGACCGTAAAATGCTGCTTCTCCTTCAGCTTCGTAGTAATCTAAGCCTAAATCATCCATAGCACCTTTTAACATACTTTGTGATTTTGTCCACATTTCATTATCATCAAAGTATTTCTCTGTGTTAGCTGGATCACGATAGCTCAAACGGAATGAATAGTCAGCAATCCCAAAGTCATCATAAACTTCCATCATTAAACGAAGGACGCTTTTAAATTCTTCTTGAATTTGATCAGGAGCAACGAAAGTATGACCATCATTTAATGTCATTTCACGTACACGTTGTAAACCAGAAAGTGCACCTGATTTTTCATAACGATGCATCATTCCTAATTCAGCAATTCTGATAGGAAGATCACGATATGAACGAATATGATGCTTGTAAACTTGAATATGTGAAGGACAGTTCATTGGACGTAACTCTAACTCTTCGCCATCACCCATGTCCATTGGTGGGAACATGTCTTCGCGATAATGGTCCCAATGACCAGAAGTTTTATATAAATCCAAGTTGGCTAAGATTGGTGTGTAAACATGATCATAACCATTTGAAACTTCCTTATCAACAATGTAGCGTTCAATCGTACGACGAATTGTAGCACCATTAGGTAACCAGTATGGTAATCCTGCACCAACTTTTGGATCTACAAAGAATAAATCTAAGTCATTACCAATTACTCGATGATCGCGTTCACGTGCTTCTTGACGACGAACTAATTCAGCATCTAAATCTTTTTGTTTAAAGAACGCTGTACCATAAACACGTTGTAACATCGGATTACTTGATTTACCTTGCCAATATGCACCAGCAACTGATAATAATTGGAAAATTTTAACATCAGCAGTTGAGCGTAATTGTGCGCCATCGCTTAAGTTAACGAATTCACCTTGTTTGTAAATTTCAACTTGTCCATTTTCATCAGTAGCTTCAACTACTAATTCAGCACGATATGGGTCACCAGCAAATAATTCAAGAGCTTCAGCTTTTGAAACTAATTGACGTTCAATTTTCAAATTTTCTTTAACAATTGATTTCATCTTATCTTGAATTTTCTTCAAATCATCAACGCTAACTTGTGTTTCACCATTATCTGTATCAAAATAGAAACCATTTTCAATATCAGAACTCATACCAAATTTCATACCTGGGTATAATTGTTGTAACGCATTAGCTAAAACTTGAGCAGCTGTATGCCATAAAACGATTAATCCGTCTGCAGATTCTTTAGTAACAATTTCGATAGCGCCGTCTGCCTCTAATGGACGAAGATAATCAACCAAAACACCATTGAATTTACCGGCAATTGATTTTTTAGCTAAACTAGGACTAATTGACTTTGCAACGTCTTCAGTCGTAATACCTGAATCAAACTCTTTAACTGCGCCATCTGGAAATGTAATATTTATTTTTGACATGTTAACTTCCTCCATTGTTTTAATATTTTTTGATACAAAAAAAGTCCCTAATACACAAATAAAATCGTGTATTAGGGACGTCGATTAACGTGGTTCCACCCAAATTCAAAGTTTTGCCGAAACAAAACTTTCTCCATAGATTTTAACGGATCCAATCCGACCTGATAAAAATCAGGCAACATTATGGAAGTGGTCATCACTTATTCTCTGCCAGAAAAGCTTTCAGCTATGCTTTCCCTCCCTGCGGACATAAAAAAAGAATGTAATCTTCCGTATCAATTTAATAACTATTTAACCATTTTTAGTGAAATTTAGCAACTATTATTCTTATTTAGGTCGACGATTTTTTCCAACAATCTTAACTTCTTTTGCTAAAAAGTGAATTCGTTCCATAATTCTTTTTGCCTTAAGAGGCTCGTCTTCACCCTTTTGACTAATACGTAAATGCTCATCTTCTAGTTGTTTCATCGAAAAATTAGAACTAAAGAAAGTTGGTAATTCTTCTTGCATGCGATATTGTAAAATAACACCTAAAATATCATCACGAACCCAACTAGACATTGCATCGGCACCAATATCATCAATCATTAAAATTTCAGATTTTTTAACAGCATTTAGCATGTCATAAACACGATTATCACTAATAGCATTTTTAATTTCAACTGCAAAACTAGGGAAATGCATTAAAGTCGTTTGGTATCCTCGACTTGCTAATTCATTGGCCATAGCACCTAAAAGATATGTTTTACCAACGCCAAAGCTACCATAAAAATACATTGCTTGGTGATAAGATTTAGGACTATCAACAAATGTTGTTATAAATTTTAAACTCTGGCTAAGTGCATCCCCACGTTCATCCATATCAAAGCCATTCATAGTCGCGTTTTTGATATCTTTAGACATACTCATTGATTTAACTCGCTTAGCTAATGCTCTACTTTTTTGAGCCTCGATAAAAGAATCTGTTGGTACATAGGAAACATCAATCATATGATTATTCAAAACCAATTGTGGCTTATAACCTGGTGCTATCATTCCTTTACCAAGAATAATTTTATTTTTTTCAGATAAGAATTCATACAATTTTGCATCAGCGCGTCGAATACTATCCTCTGTTAATTCAGCTTTATTTCTATCTAAAAAAGCGATGACATCTGAATCTTCATAAACTTTTCTCATTAAATCACGATAATTAACATTAGGATATCTTTCACTCAGGTTGTCCTTTTCAAGAAATTTTTTGATTTCTGTCCCTAAATCTTCCATCATTTTCCTCCTTTGGGTGCTGTTTTATTAAATTCAGCAAGTTGTCTTTTTAGTTCATCCTTATCAACTTTTACATCCACTTTTGGTGCTTGATAGTCATCTTTAGCCCAATCAGGCAATGTCTCTTTTTTAATTATTTTTCTTTGTCGTTGGTTTGACGCCTTAGTTTCAGTCTTTTTATTGTTAAATTGTCGAACCTGATTAATGGCTTCTTCAGGTGTCTTCACTTTTTGCTGTGACCAATCATTAGCCATAGTATCGACAAACGATTTATTAAGTGTTGATAAATCACGGTCAATCAAAATGTAATGAATCAGAATATTAATGACTGAATTAGAAAATATCTGTCGTTGAATAAGTTGCTGTAACAGATATGCTTCACTGTCAGTGACATATCCACCCTTGCTTTCTTTTAACGATTTCAAAAAATCAAAAGGTTTATAGGCTTCACTCGCAAGAATTAACTGCGAATCCTCTTCAGAAAAACCAACTTTTTTTAGCGTTTCAACAGATTTCATATTAACCTTTTTATTATCACTACTTGTTAAATCTTCTTGTTTTTTCAGTTTAATTTGTTGATTATATTTGTGAGCAATATGTTGCTTGAATGAATTATAATCAACTTCATTTGTTGATAAGTCAGCTGAATCTCCAATAAATTGGGCCATTTCGATTTCATCAATACCATACAAGAGATGCTCTGAAATAATTAAATCCCGCTGTTCATTGATATTATCCAAAGAAACGAAACTCTTTTCCAGTAGTTCAATAAAAAATTTAAAATCAAATGACTCAATACTACCTGACTCAACTAACTTTTTCGGTATCTTCTTGTCCGTTGAAAAAACTTTTTTACTTTCAGAAATAATATCAGGTTTATTAGACAAATGATCTTGATTAACTTGGAAAACATCTAAGAAACTTTTAGATGTTTCTTTGAAGCCATCTAATTTTAAAATTGGTAACGCAAATCGAGTGGTAATTTCTTTGTACCTACCATCACCAATCGATTCCCAGAGTAAAGTGCTTAGTAAATCATCTGTAAAAAAATCAGTTGCTTGCAAAGGTCGACGCAATTGATAGACAACAACTTTTCCTATTGCATCCTCTTTTTCAAAGCTCTTCAAAAGCCCTAAAGCTTCAAGGGCACTTCTTGCTTCATAAAACATTGCTATGTCAATATTTAGTAATGCAAGTAATTCACTATGCATCTTTCGATTAGATAATTGTGGATTTTGACCTGCCTCACCTTTCAATAGAGCAAATAGACCACTCGCAATCACACCCATAACAGGTTGATACAAGTAGTCTAGTCGTTCAATATCATCATTTGTAACTTTTTCATCCATTAAAACGACATAACCGTCTTTCGGACTCATATTTCCGCATATATCAATCATTGATTATCATTCCTTCAAATCCGGTTTATCTGTAGGTGTTTTATCACGAGCCATCATTTCATTTAATTCTTTTAAGAAAACACTCATATCTTTAAATTGGCGATAAACACTAGCAAATCTAATGTACGCAATTTCATCTACATCAGCCAATAATCCCATAACATATTCACCAATTAGTTGGCTAGAAATTTCATTTTCACCTAATGCTCTAACATTATTTTCCACTTGATCCACAAGATGAGTGATAGCTTTCATTGAAACTGGTCTTTTCTCAGCAGAACTGATAATACCTTTAAGAATCTTTTCACGATTAAATTCTTCACGTGTTCCATTTTTTTTAATAACAAGTAGTGGTGTAGCTTCAACTCGTTCAAATGTTGTGAATCTAAATTCACAATTTTCACATTCACGACGTCGTCTGATAACGCGACCTTCATCTGTTGGTCGACTGTCAACGACTCGAGAGCCATTATGTTGGCAATGTGGACATTTCATTGTGACACCTCATTATTTTTTATTTACATTATTTAACCATTAATTTGATTACTAAGCCAGTTTAGCACTTGAACCCTTGTAACGGCAACCGTTGTTGAATTATCTATTACAAAATCTGCTAAATCTTTTTTCTTTTGAATGGGCCATTGTGCTTTAACCCTTAACATCGCCTCATCTAAAGACAATTCATCCCGCTTCATTAAACGTTCTAATTGTGCTGTTTCAGGTACATAGATAACCATTACTGCATCACAAAGTAATTGGTAGTTTTGCTCAAATAATAAAGGCATATCCAAAATAATTAACTGGCTACCTAATTTTTTTTGGACTTCTATTTGTGACAAGATTTCTTTTCTAATAGCAGGAACCATAATGCCGTTCAATTTTTTTAACTCTGTTGCATCATTAAAAACTAGCTGACCTAACTCTTTTCGATTCAAATTCCCGGTTAATGATAAATATTTTTCACCAAATGTTTGAATGATTATTTTTAATGTTACAGATTCTGGTTCAACAGCTTGTCTCGCAATAACGTCTGCATCAATAACTGTGATATTTTCTTCTCTAAAAATACGACTAACTGTTGATTTACCTGTTGCTATGCCACCAGTTAGTCCAAGAATATAAGTCATTTTTAAACTTCCTTTAACGGTTGGCAATGTGGACAGTAGTGTGTCCCTCGTTGTGCCACTTTTATTTTAACAATAGGCGCTCCGCATCTAGGACATGGTTTTCCTGTTTGACCATAGACATTCAAATCAAATTGGAACAAACCCGTCTCACCAAACGCACCCGTATAGGATCTAATTGTTGTTCCACCAGCTTGTACCGCAGTGGCTAGCTCAAGAATAATATTTTTACGTAATATAGCTAATTTCCTATCAGAAATTAAATTTGCTGGCTGTTCCGGATTAATTTTACTCATCCATAAAACTTCATCAACATAAATATTTCCAAGACCAGCAACCGCTTCTTGATTTAATAACACAGGCTTGATTGCCATATGCTTACGAGATAAATATTTTTTGAAATAACTGAGCTTAAAATCATCTTCTGTCGGTTCTGGTCCTAGCTTCTTAAGTCCCGAAAGTTCACGTTCTCGACCTGTGGGGATTAGTTGCATGCGTCCAAACTTACGAACATCATTGTATCTTAAATCTTGCCCATCAGTTAAATGAAATATGACGTGGGAATGTTTTTCAATTGGTTCATCTGATCCACGGACAAAATATTTGCCTTCCATTCTTAAATGAGAAACCATTGTCATTTTACTATCAAAACGAAAAAGTAAGTATTTACCCAGTCTATCGATTGATTCAATCTTTCTACCTTCTAATTCACGCTTAAAATCTAGTACATCCCCAGATACAATTTTAGGCCATAAAACATCAATTGATTTAATTGTCTTACCTATAACTAATTGACTAAGACCTCTTCGAACCGTTTCAACTTCTGGTAATTCTGGCATATAATTACCCCCAACCACTTTTTATTTAGTATCAAACCAACTATCACCAAACGCACTCTCAACTTTTAAAGGAACCTCTAAAGAAACAGCAGCGTCCATAACTTCAGGAACTTTCTTTTGCAAGATAGCAATTTCTTCTTCAGGTGCTTCAAAAATTAATTCATCATGTACTTGTAATAACATTTTGGCTTGTAAATGTTCTTCTTCTAACATTTTGTTCATATTAATCATCGCTACTTTAATAATATCCGCAGCACTACCTTGAATTGGGGTATTCATTGCAGTTCTTTCAGCAAAAGAACGTAAATTAAAGTTTCGACTGTTAATATCTGGTAAATAACGACGACGATGGAATAATGTTTCAACATAGCCCTTATCTTTAGCTTCACGCACAACGCTTTCCATGTAGTTCTTAACGCCTGTAAATTCATTTAAATAAGTATCAATAAATGTTTGTGCTTGTTTTCTAGTAATCCCAATATTTTGTGACAATCCATAATCACTAATACCATAAACAATCCCAAAATTGACTGCCTTAGCTGTTCGACGCATATTTGACGTCACGTCATCTGGCGATTCTAAACTAAAAATTTTCATTGCTGTATTAGCATGGATATCGATTCCTTCTTTAAAAGCTTCTTGCATATTAGCATCATGCGCAATATGGGCCAAAACACGCAACTCAATTTGTGAATAGTCAGATGAGAATATTTTCCATCCCTTATGTTCAGGTATAAATGCTTGTCTAATTTTCTTACCTTCAGGAACGCGGACCGGAATATTTTGTAGATTAGGATCTACAGATGATAATCGGCCTGTCGCTGTCAGTGTTTGTAGGTATCTTGTATGAACTTTCTTATCTTCATGTCTAACTTTTAATAATCCTTCAACATACGTTGATTGAATTTTTGCAATTTGTCGATATTTTAAAATTAAATCTGCAATTGGAGCTATTGTACTAAGTTGTTCTAAAACATCAACTGCAGTTGAGTAACCTGTTTTAGTTTTTTTAACAACAGGTAATTTTAATTTTTCAAATAAAATAACGCCTAATTGTTTTGGTGAATTAATATTAAATTCTTCACCAGCTTCACTATAAATTTTAGTTTCCATATCACTTAAAATAGTTGAAAATTCCTTTTTCATAATCTTCAATCTATCGGCATCCACATTAATGCCTTGAATTTCCATCTTGGCTAATACAAGTGAAAGAGGAAGTTCCATATCCGTGTACAAATCCATTTGCTCATGATCAACTAATCCGGCCATTAATGGTTCTTTCAAAAGATTTAAGGCGTCAACTTTCGATGCCATATGACTAAAGAAAATATCATCATCTTCTGGAATTGCACGTTTAACGCCTTTACCATATACCTCTTCATCAGACTTAACGTCATAGTAATCATGTTTCTGTGCAACTTTACTAAGATCATTACTATTATCACTTGTATCTAACAAATATGAAGCCAACAAAAGATCGAATTCAGTTCCTGCAAGTTGAATGTCCAATCGGTTCAATGCTACATAATTACGTTTAAAATTAAATACATTCTTTTTAATTTTATCATTTGAAAGAATTGAAACTAAAGTTTTAGATTTTAACAAATCAACATCTCGTGTTACGAAAAATTGATTGCCATCACCTATCGCAAATCCATCAAAATCTGCTGTATGATAATTATCTTCCAACATCTCTAAATAAAAAGAAATTGGTTGTGATAATTTAGATAATTCATCTAAATTATCACTAGTTAATACTTTATAATCTGTCTTTTTAGGTTCTGGAAATAAATTCATTTCTACACTATCTGATGCTGAATTTAAATTTAATTGACTTAAAAATTTTTTAAAATCCATTTTTTCATAGAAAGCAACTAACTTATCTAAGTCTTTTCCATCCCATTTTGTATCAGGAAAATCGATTGTGATAGGTGCATCTTGTCGAATTCTGGCTAAATCTTTGCTCATAAATGCTTGATCTTTATCTTCAATTAAATGCTCTTTCATTTTACTTTTCTTTAATTGATCAATATTTTCGTAAAGATTCTCCATTGAGTCATATTCTGTTAATAATTTAATTGCAGTCTTCTCACCAACTTTAGTAACACCGGGATAATTATCTGACGTATCGCCAACTAATCCCTTCATATCAATAATTTGCAATGGTGTTAATCCAAATTTTTCCATTACATGCTCTGGTGTAAATTTTTCGATTTCACTAACGCCTTTTTTTGTGACAGAAACTGTTACTTTATCGGTTGTTAATTGTGTTAAATCTCGATCTCCAGTCACAATAGTCACATTATATCCAGCTTCTTCACCTTTTTTTGCCATTGTGCCTATAATGTCATCTGCTTCAAAATCAATTAATTCGTAAGTTTTAATGCCGTATCCTGCTAGTAATTCTCTAAAATATGGCATTTGTTCTTTTAGTTCTGGCGGTGTTTTTGATCTACCGGCCTTGTAATTATCATATTTTTTAGTTCTAAATGTTGTCTTTCCTGCATCAAATGCAACTAATACATGTGTCGGTTTTTCGGTATCTAATATGACATTCAACATATTATTAAACCCATATAATGCATTTGTATGTAACCCAGCTTGGTTTGTAAATCTATCTACAGATTGGTACAATGCAAAAAATGCACGATAGGCAATACTGTTTCCATCAATCAATAGTAGTTTCTCATTAGTATTAGTCATTTAATATCCGTCTCCTTTGAAAATCTCTATCTCTATTTTACCAAACATCAGCCGTGATTAATAATGAATACGCTAATAACTCAATAAAGTAATAAAAACCCCCAAGTTATAAATCCTTAACTTGGAGGTTTAACCTTCTTATTTATGAATTACTAATCTCTACCACCGTAACCAAAGATTTGTAAGAATGAAATGAATAAATTAATAAAATCAAGATATAACATTAGTGCACCTGTCATAGCTAAGTTAGAAACTGAAACATTGCTATCTCGTTGTAAAAATACTTGTCTTAATTTTTGTGTGTCCCACGCTGTTAAAATGGTGAAAATAATCACAGCGATATATGAGAATACGTAATTAATAAGTTCACTTTGTAAGAATAAATTTACAAATGAAGCAACAATTAGTCCAACCAAAGCTGCTAATGCCTGTGTGCCTAATTTAGTTAAATCTCGTTTAGTAACATTTCCTAAAATGGTCATCGTAACGAATACAGCCGAACTTGCGGCAAATGCAGCAATGATATTCCCGACTGAATACATTGATATAATCAACGACAACGTTACGCCCTCAAGTACAGAATACCCCATCAATAAAGCAAATGTTACAAATGGTGCCCTTGATGCCTTTACGTTAATATTTAAGACAACCACCAATTGGACAATAAATAATGCCCAAATTGACCATGAATGTTCTGCCATAAAGCCATAAACTAATTTTTGAAATACTGTCAATGTTAAAAATGCTGTGACAGCTGAAACGCCAACTGCAAGCGCCATATACCCATATAATTTTGCTAAAAAATGATTTAATCCATCTTTTTCATTAATAATAACGCTATTTTGATTATCCATCTTATTTTCCTCCTTGTTAATTAAGAAATCATGTTTAAAATATTGTGATTAATACACTAAAACCTATTACAACTAATTTAATAAAATGAAATAAGTTAGAGCAATACTACTTATTTTAATCAGAATACAACATGACTTTTAACCTCATACAGCATTAACCTTTTTAAAGGATAACCCCTTGTATGTATAAGGACAAGTGTACCAAATCATGTAAAATTATCAAGAATTTTCACTTTTCGTAAAAAAAAATTAAGTAATAAAAAAGAAATGATTCGAAAATCATTTCTTTTTCAGCAACTAATTATTTTTAAAACTTAAATTACTCAATAATTCTTCATATGCATATTCATATTTTTGGACATCTCCAGCGCCCATAAAAATAACAACTGCATTATTGTAATCAAGTAATGGCGAAAGATTATCAAGTTTGATAATCTCGCCACCCTTAACAATCTTTGCACCAAGATCTTCACTAGAAACATTACCTGATGTTTCACGAGCAGAACTGAAAATATCCGTTAAATAAACCTTATCGGCAAGATTCAAACTAATTGCAAAATCATCCATCAACGCAATAGTTCTACTAAACGTATGTGGTTGGAAGACCGCAATTAATTCTTTATCAGGATATTTTTGACGAGCAGCATCAATTGTTGCTTTAATTTCTGATGGATGATGTGCGTAATCATCAATAATTGTCATATCACCAATATACTTTTCGCTAAACCGGCGTTTAACCCCTTTAAAACTTAATAATTCACTTGCAATTTCTTCTAAATCAACTTTTTCAAAATACGAAACAGCAATAACGGCCAAACTATTTAAGATATTATGTTCACCAAAAATTGGAATTTGGTAATGACCTAATGATGTATCGTGATAATAAACATCGAATTCAGAACCTTTAGTTGTTCGTTTTATATCACGAGCTTGGAAATCATCAGAATCCTTTGTACCATAATAATAAATTGGAACATCAGCTTTTATTTTACGGAGTAAAGGATCATCTCCCCAAGCAAATATTCCTTTTTTGGTTTGTTTTGCAACTGTTTCAAATGAATCAAAAACGTCATCAATACCAGTAAAATAATCTGGATGATCAAAATCAATATTAGTCATAATTGAATAATCTGGGTGATAGGCAACAAAATGTCGACGGTATTCATCTGCTTCATAAACAAAGAATCTTGCATCAGGTTTTCCTTTACCAGTACCATCCCCAATTAAGTAACTCGTTGGTGCAATACCACTTAAGACATGTGCAAGCAATCCTGTTGTACTTGTTTTACCATGAGAGCCGGCAACACCAATACTTGTGTAACCTTCCATTAATCGACTTAACATTTCAGGATAACTGACAATATCTAATCCCATTTCACGTGCCTTTTTAAGTTCAGGATGATCCGCTGTAAATGCATTTCCCGCAATTACAGTCAAACCTTCATGGATATTTTTTTCATCAAATGAATAAACCTTAATATTAGCTAATTCTAATCCACGTTGTGTGAATGTATATTGGTCAATATCAGAGCCTTCAACCTTAAATCCTTGATCGTGTAAAATTAATGCTAAAGAACTCATCCCTGAGCCTTTTATTCCTACAAAATAATATACTTTTTGGTTATTCATCATTATCCCCTTTTCTGACATTATTCATTCATAATTTTACCATAAAATGAGTTAATATTCAGTTTGTCGTTAAAATTCTTCTCTCATCCGTCTGAGTTCATCTTCATTTAAATACACATCTCGAGGTTTCGACCCCTTAGCATGTGAGATATGTTGCTGATTTTCAAGTTCGTCAATAATATTGGCAGCTCTATTATACCCAATTGAAAAGACGCGCTGTAATTTAGAAGTTGAAATGGTTTGTTCGTGCGCAATAAAATCTAAAATACCTGGCAATAAATCATCTTGTTGTTCATTTTGATCTGCCATTTTTTTCAGTCCATCTGGATTAAATGCATATCTTGGCTTTCCTTGAGTTCTAACAAAATCTGTAATTAAATCTACTTCATCTTCTATATACGTTCCTTGTAACCTAACAGCCTGACTTGATCCATTACCTAGATAGAGCATATCGCCTCGTCCAAGTAATTTTTCAGCACCGGCCGTATCCAAGATAGTTCTCGAGTCAATTTGACTAGAAACCATAAATGCAATTCGAGTTGGAATATTATTTTTAATTGTACCCGTAACAACATCAACACTTGGTCGTTGTGTAGCCAGAATTAAATGAATTCCTGCTGCTCTAGCTTTTTGTGTAATTCTTGCAATATATTCTTGAACTTCATTTGAAGCAACCATCATTAAATCAGCTAATTCATCAATAATAATTAAAATATACGGCATCTTTAGGCCAAAATCGCCATTAGCTTCTGCTTTTTGATTAAAGTTACCAATATTTTTAGCTCCAGCTGCAGCTAATTTTTGATAGCGTTCTTCCATTTCATCAACAGCCCATTTCAAAGCTGCCGAAGCTGCTTTTGCATCTGATATAACAGGTGCTAATAAATGAGGAATATCATGATATGGCGCTAATTCGACAGCTTTAGGATCAATCAATAACAATTTAACTTCGTTTGGTGTTGCCTTATATAAAATAGAAACTAATAAACTATTGATAAAAACTGACTTACCAGACCCTGTAGCACCAGCAATTAATCCATGCGGCATTTTTTGTAAGTTAGTTACTTGTGCTTCACCAAATAAATCGACACCTAACGCCACCGTCAATGGTGATTTATTTTCTATAAACACTGGAGATCTCAATACTTCCGAGAGAAGGACTGGTCTTGATTTTAAATTAGGTATTTCAATTCCAACACTACTACGTCCAGGAATTGGCGCCTCTACACGGATATCTTTTGCAGCAAGCGCTAGTTTCAAGTCATCAACAAGGTTGGTAATCTTACTTACCTTAACACCAGCAGCTAATGATACTTCAAATTGGGTCACCGTTGGCCCAACTGTCCAGCCATCAACTTCTGCATTAACATGGAATGCTTCCAATGTATTATTTAATACATCAATTTGAGAAAGTACCCAATCATCTAATTCACCAGCATTTTCTAAAATAGGATCTGGTAATAAATCAAGTGATGGAAATTGATAACTTGCATCTGACCTTTTGACTTCTTCATCTGACTGATTATCATAATAGCTATCTTGTACTTCTTGTACTTCTTGTACTTCTTGTACTTCTTGTACTTCTTGTACTTCTTGTACTTCTTGTACTTCTTGTACTTCTTGT